>NZ_JBMLSD010000235.1:0-36220 GCF_049240685.1 Flectobacillus sp. | reverse complement strand
AGCACAAATTCACTCACATGATGCATTAGGCTAGAAGTATAAAAGTGTTTTTTAGCAAATCATGATAGTATTTTTAGCTTAATGCTTACAGCCTAGAGTACACAACTTAACTCTAAGTTTCGCTTCTATTACCATAAAGATAGCTTTCTTAAGATGAGTACAGTATCTATCTACTGATTACTGGACAAAATTGAAGTTACTAGTTCAAGACTTAGTCTTGGACTCATTTTTTTAACAGTTTTAAACTGTTTTTAAACATTCATTGAAAAAGTCTAAATACCTTTTCTCTTTTTGTCCAGTAATTAGAGCTATCTACTAATTTCCACCCCAACACTGCGATTTATCATAAATGGACACTGGTAGTAATAAACGAAAAAAACGTCAATAGAAATCTCCATTGACGTTTTTGCCTATACCTATATTAATATCGTTAACTTATTTTGTCATAGACACCAATTGATTGTTTAGTTTATAAAACAAACATTTGGCAAGCAATCAGTGCAATAACATATAAATTTAATATAAATTTATCAATTTTATGTATTTACATAAAATTAAATTTATAGGCTCGTCTTTAGGCAAAACGTATCTATTGTTACTGATTACTAGACAAAATTGGGTTGACTAGTTCAAGACTTAGTTTTGGACTCATTTTTTAACAGTTAAAGACTGTTTTTACAAAATTTATTGAAAATTCTAAATACCTTTTCTCATTTTGTCCAGTAATCAGACAATTAACTAATAACGTCTTACTACTTAGATTAGAGAAGCTTAAAGTTATGGATAATATATCTATCAGAAAACACTATTTCGTCCTTTGCCAGACTAACATTCTTTGAGCGCTTTTTATTTGAAGAATATTTATTGCTTATTTTTACAAAAAAATAGAATGGCATTTTAAAGAAATAAAACTTTGAAACTCTCAATAATTGTTGCAACAGCCGAACAGGGCGTGATTGGAAAAGACAATCAATTAATTTGGCATTTGCCCGAAGACCTTAAAATGTTTAGACGTTTGACAACTGGTCATGTGATTATTATGGGTCGTAAAACATTTGAGTCTATAGGCAAACCACTTCCTAATCGAACCTCCATCATTATATCTCGCAATACCCACTATCAGGTTGAGGGTTGTTTTTTGGTGAGTTCTTTAGAGGAGGCAGTTGAGAAGGCAAAAGAAATAGAAACAGAAGAGGCTTTTATCATCGGTGGCGCTCAAATCTACGCGTTAGCATTGGATATGGCAGACACGGTATATTTGACCCAAGTGCATCATAATTTTGAAGGCGATGCTTTTTTTCCAATTTTGGATACAAACATTTGGATAGAGAAAGAACGTAAGTCTTTTTCTCCTGATGAAAAAAATGCTTATGCTTTTGATTTTGTTACTTTAGAAAAACGCACTGAGAAAGTGTAGGGTTCTTCGATATTTTCATCAAAAAACACATATCACGAGGCTATGATTGCGATTGCAGATTCTCCTATAAATATTCAAGAATGTATTGACGCTGCACAGTCTGAACGTGCGGGGGCAGTAGATGTGTTTATTGGAACCGTTCGAAACCATAATAAAGACAAGTCGGTGGTGCGTCTGGAGTTTGAAACTTACGATGCAATGGCTGTCAAAAAAATGCAAGAATTGGCCGATGAAGCTCAAGTACGCTGGAATACCGAAAAAATTGTAATGGTACATCGCAAAGGTGTACTTTCGATAGGCGACGTAGCCGTAGTAATAGCTGTAGCAACTCCTCATCGTGCAGCGTCTTTTGAGGCCTGCAAGTGGCTTATCGATACGCTCAAGCAAGTAGTGCCTATCTGGAAAAAAGAAGTGTACGACAATGGTGAAGAATGGCTCGAGGCACATGCTTAGGAGTGATGAGTTGGGAGTTGGGAGTGCGGAGAAAATATCTATTTCGGATATCGGATGTTGGATTTCGGAAGTGTAGCCCATATTTTCGAATAATATTTTACAAAAATTGAGTTATTTTCAATATTTCCGAAATCAGAAATCCCAAATCCGTAATCGTCTGAAACTCCGCACTCCTAACTCAAAACTCATCACTTTAAAGTGTCATCAAATTACAGCCTCTAATATCTGAATTATCGAATCTGCCTAGGATGCGAAAACGGCGACTGTCTGGCAAAAAACTCCCTAAGTCTTTGGTTTCGATAAATGAACACGAGTCGATATTGGCCAAGTCAATTACATTAATACCTCCTGAGCGCACGCTGGAATCTACGAGAGTGAAAGGGTCATTTACATCACGCAACAACACACGCATAGATGCTGGAAGCTCAAAAATGCCTTCTCCATAAGAATATCCTTGTGAAAGGAGTTCGGTCATGCCATATTCTGAATGAATGCTCTGTACACCAAATGCCGCAGTTAATATCTCATGAACCTCCTCTCGTAATAATTCTTTTCGACGCCCTTTCATACCGCCCGTTTCGATAATGACAACATCATCAAAGTCTTTTAAGAAACTAAAATCTTCTCCCGACTCGGCTAAGTCCAAAAGCCCAAAAGTCACCCCAATTAAAAGAATTTTTTGCTTGGGATTTGCCTTATGAGCATTTTTAAGACTTTCAATAAGTCCTTTATAATCGTTAAGAAAAAAGCCAGAATATGGTGAATTGGTTTGTTCAATAAAACTTTTGACCATATAAACCAACGAGGAGTTATTGCGCTCCAAATAGGAGGGAAGCAAGGCCAAGATTTGAAAATTTGCCAAAGACCCATAAAATTTTTCGAATATCTGTATTGCAACCTTTACATAAAAATCTGGGTCATATACATAATGACGACTGGTTTGAGAGCCTGTGGTTCCGCTACTTTCAAAAACAACCTTGCTCGGTACTTGGTTAGTAATGATAGCATGTGATTTGAAAAATTCGATTGGCAAGAAAGGAATTTTGGTAACGGTAGTAATATCGGTTATTTTTTTGCCGAGTTGTTCAATGTAACGACGATAAACAGGATTATGACTAGCTTGAAAGTGAAAAATATCAATTGCTAGTGAATCAAAAGTAGATTCATTTACTGTCAAAACTCGTTGCTTTAATATGTCAGCTTGGGAAGATAGCATGGTTTGTGGGGCAACTTTAAACGTAGCCTATAAATACAGAAATGTTGATTTTAGGAATTCTCCGTGCAAAATTACTTCAAATGATTAACTTTACAGAAGTTTGGTTTTGAAAGAACAACATTTCAAGGGCTTTTTCGTTCCAAGAGTGCCATCGTTTTTTTGATAATACCAAACGCCCTTAATCACAGTCAGATTACTGTTTGATAGATTTTTACCTTGTAAAGAACTTATGCCCCCATGAAAAAAATTACTTTTTTCTTATTAGGACTTTTTGGAATGCTTGGTTGCGTGAGCGAACCATCCTTTGATATTGTGCCATTGATTGGGTTCAACTCAGCAAATATAATTACCAAAACATCATCGGATCTTTTGGGAAATACAACCAAACGTGATTCACTGATTTTAACGATTAATTTTCAAGATGGAGATGGTGACTTAGGGCTTACACAAGATGACTATAAAAAACTGATTCTTATTCAGCCCGATTTGCGTACGTTTGACGTAGATTTGTATGTCAAAAAGAAAGGCACTTTCCTAAAATCAACCCCAAGTTTTCCGCTAGGAGGAAATCACTTTCAACGGTACAAAGAAGGCGATAAGCCAGGGCCAATTGAAGGAACAATCGACTTTTCAATCAATTTTGACTATAATAACTTTAGTGGTATCCCGTATCTAACTGGTAAAAAAGATACTATTCGTTTTGATATTTGGATTACCGACCGCGCATTACACAAAAGTAATGTAGTGCAGTCGAAAGAGATTATTCTATTTGGTAATTAGTATGGATAGGCGCTATGCAATAGGCGCTATGCAATAGGCACTATCTATTTTCATAACAATGTTTTTAATTTTTTAAGAGAAGCTACCTAGATGGGTGGCTTTTTTTATGGCAATTAGCCTTCACATCAGTAACAGGAAAGAATTAATACTATATCTGCGGCACATATTGATTGTATTCCTTGTGATGATGAGTTAATTCTAATAACTTCCTTTTACTTATCTTAAATCGCTTTAGAATTGTATCAATTTTTTGTAAATTAAAAGATAAGTTTAACATACCCGTCTCTCAGTTATGCGCACTAACTTCTCTATAGTCACCCTATTGGTTTTTCTTTCGATAAAAGCCTATTCTCAAAACACAATAACTTCTTTGAGTCGTTTTAATTTTCCTCTTGATTCTCTTGTTTATTACAATGCGGAGGATTTAACCTCTGTTAGATTTACGATGAGTCATATACCTTGGTTTGCTCCCAAAAATCAAGTTTTCGATAAAACGCAGATACACCCTGAAGCCATCATTAGAGTTAATGAGGTGATATTTCCTAATAAATCATATCTTGATAAAATGCCAAATGTTCAAGTATATGGTAATACAACCGATACCGCAACATACTATGTGTATTTAAAGGAAAAACCGAGTCAAAAGAAGCCTGTTCCACTGTCAGCGGCAGCAATTCAGTATTTGGACGATTTGCCTGAAAGCTTTGTTACCTTCAAAAAATTGACTTTAGAAGAGCTTCGCTATACTTGCTCGGTAGAGCAGCCTTTTTTTGATGGTTTAGGACTTACCTCAGAAAAAACCTCAACGTCTCCTCGATATCTGATTGATGGTCAACTGCAAAGTATTGGTTTTAAGGCACAACAAATTAATCTAGCCGAAACCGAATCTATCGTGGTATATTCTCCTGAAAATGCCAAACGCTATTTTAGCTCAAGATTTGAGGGAGGATTAGTTGTAGTAAACACCCATAAGGCTAAAAAATCATTTAATCTGGTCTTCAAAATTAATGTTGTCGAAAGTGAACGGATATCTCCTGATAGTGGGTGGAAAATCGTATCCGACACCGTCCTTGCCAATATGGATGAGTTTAGAGCTTATCGAAAAGCCAAGCTCGAAGCACAATCGGTGATTTATATGATTGATAATCGACTTGAGAATGAACATACCAATCGCAAAACAATTGATTTGGACCGTGTTGTGTCTATTGAAACCACTTTGGGACAAGGAAGTACTTCTTTTCCTACTCCAGAAAGAAATGAAAATAAAGTTGATACGATTAAGATTAATACCAGACAAGTATTTCAGCATTCAATAGCAACGATGTCTCGTGTGATATCTGAGCTAAAACAAATGCGTGAAAACAAAAAGCCTGAAGTACCACTCTATATTGTGGATAATGAAGAAATAGATATGGAAAAACTCAAGCAGTTTTCGCGCAACGAAATAGAGCTGGTGACAGTACTTAGCTCCTGCGATGGAATGCAGAAATATGGAAAGAAAGCTGAGTTTGGGGCTGTTATCTTTAGACGAAAAAGCCCAAAAACCAGTCGGAACTAGGGTAGTAAATTGCACTATTTTACTTAAATTTGGCAGATTTAAGTATTGTGTTGAAGGCATAAGGCAACAGGCACAAGGCAAAAAGTGTTAGATTGTGTTTTAAAAACAATAGGTATATTTTTGCCGAATGCCCAAAGCTGAAAGCCGTAAGCTCAAAAATTAAATTATATTTTGCCCACTAACTTATGTAATTCATAAAGTTTATATCAACAACAGAAACCTTTTATATACAGTGAAAAAAACACAACTAATCATTTGTTCCGTAATAGCCTTGCTTATGTACAGTAGCCTGAGTGTAGTTGCTCAAAAGAAAAATGTGAGCCTTGACGAAGTTTGGAGCAAATTTGCCTTTTCTCAAAAACAAGTTCGTAGTATCAATTGGATGAAAGATGGTTCATTCTATTCAGCCTTAGAAAATGGGCGTATTGTAAAGCATCAGGTGACTGATGGCGCTGCCGTAGAAACGCTTTTTGATGAAGGGGTAAGTGTCGAAAACCTCGGTCAAAAGATTACAATTGCCGACTATACTTTGTCATCCAACGAACAAAAAATCTTGATTGAAACAGATCCTGAGCAAATCTATCGTCGTAGTTCGCGTGCCGAAAATTTTGTGTATGATATTAAGACCAAAAAATTGGTTAAGTTATCGGCTGGAGGCAAACAGTCTTTTGCAACTTTCTCGCCAGATGGTACCAAAATAGCCTTTGTACGCCAAAACAACCTTTTTATGGTTGATTTGAACACCATGTCTGAGCGTCAAATTACAACAGATGGTAAATGGAATAATATTATCAATGGTATGTGCGATTGGGTATATGAGGAGGAATTTTCTTTTGCAAAAGCATTTTTTTGGTCGCCAGATAGCCGCAAAATTGCTTTTTATACCTTCGACGAAAGCAAGGTGCCAGAATACAACATGCAAATGTGGGGTAAGTTGTATCCTACTGACTACCGTTATAAATACCCAAAAGCAGGAGAACCTAATTCGACTGTAAGCATTTCGGTTTATAATCTTGTGGATTCAAAAACAGTAAAAATGGATTTGGGTAAAGAAACCGATTTGTATATTCCTCGTATTCGTTGGACAATCAATGCCAATGTTCTATCTATCAGTCGCTTGAATCGCCATCAAAACAAAATGGAGCTGATTCATGCGGATGCATTTACTGGAAAAACTACCATTGTTTTGATTGAAGAAAGTAGAACGTATGTAGATGTCGAAAACTTTGGAGATGACCTAACGTATTTGGCAGATGGTAAGAGTTTTATTATGTCTTCCGAAAAAGATGGCTATAAGCACTTATATCAGTACGATATGTCGGGTCGTGAAGTTCGTAAAATAACTACGGGTAGCTGGGAGGTCGATAATTTTTATGGGATTGATGAATCAACCAATACTTTGTATTTTACTTCTACAGAGATTGCCTCAATCGAACGTCATTTGTACAGTATTTCGCTGGATGGCAAAGTAAAAAAGAAGCTGTCGGTGGAGCGTGGTATGAATACTGCCAATTTTAGTCCAGACTTCAAATACTTTATTTTGAATAATTCGGCTTCTAATAGTCCTTTAAAAGTAAGCTTATATCGTTCGGGCAATGCACAACTAATCAAAGTATTGGAAGATAATGCCGATTTGCGTGCTCGTTTAACTGGATATAATATTTCGCCAAAAGAATTTACCGTTATCAAAACTGCTGATGGTGTTGAGCTAAATTCTTGGATGATTAAGCCTGCTAATTTTGACCCTAACAAAAAATATCCTCTACTGATGTTTGTATATGGTGGCCCAGGTAGTCAGCAAGTCTTGAATCAATATGATGGAGCAAACTTTTATTGGTATCAGATTTTGGCCCAAAAAGGCTATATTGTAGCTTGCGTAGATAATCGTGGTACGGGTGGACGTGGCTCTGAGTTTAAGAAATGTACTTATTTGAACTTAGGAAAACTCGAGGTTCATGATCAAATCGAAGCGGCTAAATATTTTGGTAAGTTACCGTTTATTGACGCTACGCGTATAGGGATTCAAGGTTGGTCGTATGGTGGTTTTATGGCATCTAACTGCTTATTCCAAGGTGCTGATGTCTTCAAAGCTGCTATTGCGGTAGCTCCAGTTACCAATTGGCGTTATTATGATACGGTATATACCGAACGTTTCTTGAGAACACCACAAGAAAATCCTACAGGTTATGACGATAATTCGCCTGTGACACATGCTAAAAATCTGAAAGGAAATTTCCTTCTAGTTCATGGAACGGGCGACGACAATGTCCATTTCCAAAATGCCGTAGCCTTAGAAGATGCTTTAATTAAAAACAATAAGCAGTTTCAGTCATTTTATTATCCAAACAAAAATCATGGTATCGCAGGTGGAAACACGCGTTTACACCTTTATACAATGATGACTAACTTTTTGGAGAAAAACTTATAATCTGATTTTAGGTAAAATATAACCAAAACACAAAACCGCAGAGTTGAAGCTGATAAAAAGCTGAAAGTCTGCGGTTTTGTATTTTATTATTAATAAGTAGTAATAAATTACCGAATATAGTTTTCAAATATAATATTTAGGAGTATTTACTGTAAATAAATATTAATGATATTAATTTGTTCTGAAAATCAGTATATTGCATAATATTTTACTGAAAGTTTTCATATTTATTTGCTTAGAAAAATCCTTCAGGTAGTCACAAATAGGATGATTATCATTTGGTTATATATTTCAATTAATAAAAAATTGATATTTTTCGGTAATATATTACGTTATATCCAATTTTCTTGTATAAACTATGAACAATAAAAAACAAAATTACTTAGGCCCTTTGATTATCATTGGGGTATTATTTTTCGTCTTTGGTTTTGTCACGTGGGTGAACGGAACGCTCATCGCCTTTTTCAAAAAAGCATTCAATCTTGACAATACGAGCTCATTATTAGTGACTTTTGCCTTTTTCATCTCTTACACTGTCATGGCGATTCCATCGTCAGAAATTTTGAAAAAAATTGGTTTCAAAAAAGGTATGGCTGTAGGTTTGGGTGTAATGGCAATCGGTACATTGACTTTCGTTCCTGCTGCCAAAATGGCCTCATACATCCTTTTCTTGGTGGGCTTATTTGTGATTGGTATAGGCTTGACTTTATTGCAAACGGCCTCTAATCCTTATGTGACTATCTTAGGCGACCGCGAAAGCGCCGCCCAGCGTATTAGTATTATGGGGATTGCCAACAAAATTGCAGGTATCATGAGTCAAAAACTTTTGGGAGGCTTGTTATTGGCAAGTAGCACTGCAAGTGTTGCGGTATCAAACGAAACCGAATTAGATAAAGTAACAGTGCCTTATTTGATTTTGACTGGCGTGCTGATTGTTTTGGCTATTTTGATTATGCTGTCAAAGGGTTTACCAGAGGTGAGTGAGGAGCAAGAGGGGGATACTTCAGAGAAAAGTGAAAAAACGAGCATTTGGGCTTTCCCAAATTTGGTTTTGGGTTTGGTAACTTTGTTTAGCTATGTAGGTCTTGAAGTAATTTCGGGAGATACAATTATCAGTTATGGCATTACACTAGGTTTTCCAGAATCTGAAGCTAAAGACTTTGGTCAATTTACCTTATGGTCGATGTTGGTAGGTTATGTGTTAGGAATTGTATTGATACCTAAATATGTATCACAACAAACTTGGTTAAAGTTGTCATCTTTATTAGGAGTAATAATTACACTTGTAGCATTGTTTACAACAGGATATACTTCCGTATTAAGTATTGCCTTGTTGGGCTTGTCTAATGCCATTATGTGGCCAGCAATTTGGCCATTAGCAATAAATGGACTTGGTAAGTTTACCAAACTAGGTTCGGCCTTATTGGTAATGATGATTGCAGGTGGCGCTATTTTACCACTAGTGTACGGTAAATTGGCAGATACCATCGGTGCACAATCAGCTTATGGACTTTTGATTCCATTGTATTTGTATATTGCATATTATGCAACTTGGGGACATAAAAAGACTAATTGGTAGAATGATAGATTCTGTCGATAAATTCTTTTGAGTATGAATCATCCCAAATTTAGTGATTTAGCGAATGAGTGATTATGTTAAAATTTAGATTTCCAAGTAGAGACGCAATGCTTGCGTCTCAATGCTTGCGTCTCAAACCAAGTAAATCTAGCATGATAACCTCAAAAAAGGGGTCGGGAAATAGATTCCGACCCCTTTTTTATGAAAATTTAGAGAATAACCCTAACCTTAAAATTTAGAATTTCTTACTTTAATTCTTCACATAGTTGTTCTTACCTGAAATAGTCACCTTATTAATACAAATGCTCCAGATTGGTGATTGATATGCCCATTATCAAGTTCTACTTCTAATTGATAGGCATAACTTCCTACCTCCGCTAAAACTCCTCTGTAAGTTCCATCCCAGCCACTTGTCGGGTCGGTAGGAGATAGGTTCTCTTTCCAAAAGATTAGTTCTCCCCAACGATTATAAATTTTCATACTTTTGATTTGCTTCACACAACCACTGGTATTTGCAAAATAATAATCATTGTAGTTATCCTGATTAGGAGAAAATGCATCTGGTAAAAGTACGATATCGCACCTTCGAACCGATATATTTACTGTTTCGGTATCTTGGCAAGCCGTATTTTCTTTACTTATGATAAAGATTTTGTATTGCCGACTTTGATTTGGCGTTACCCATGTTTCTGAACAAGTTGCACAAGATAAATCAGTAGATGGAACCCAAGTGTATTGGTAGTTTCCAATTGAATGTGCTATGGTTTTTAAGAATGCTTTATCGCCTGTGACCAAATTAAAATCAGATTGTTCTACAGAAATATCTACCTCCACAATGGTTAAATAATTGGTCACGATACTATCACACTGGCCCGCTCGTTGGAGGGTATCTACATAAATACCTGTACTATTGTAGGTTTTGCTACCAACATGAAGTGTTTTTCCTGAACAAAGACTAACCACATTGCTATATCTGGTGAGGGCTTTCACTTTGAGCTTGAGTGTAATGGTACTATCGCAGATACCTTGCCGACTGATATTAATAGTATAAACACCTGTTGACTTGTAGGTTTTGTTATCAATGGCAACTGATTCACCTTCACAGATAGTTGAGTCTATCGAATTAAATACATGCTGATAGCTGAGTTGATATTGCAGTTGTAGCTCACATGATGCATCCAAGCTGGCCAATGGTAATAATTTAACCCAAAATTTGTCACCTAGGGTAGGTTTTACCGTAATACTTGAAGTAGTGGCACCAGTATTCCAAGTGTATTGAGCAAAGCCCTCTGGAGCCGAGAATGTCATAAAACCGTTTTCGTCTGGACAAACAGCATTTGCTTTAATTTCTGCCTTCAAACATTGCGCGTCAAAATAAGCATAACCAAAGTGTGTTTTACGGGTGCATCCATGTGCAGTTACTTGGATATTGATGCGCTGACCTATATATTTTGTTAAATTGATAGCACCTGTTGTCCAATCTTTATATTCGATGGTTCCGTTGGTATAAGTTTGAGATTTGAAGGTGGCCGTAGAACCCGTAGTTGAAAGTTGTACATCATAGTAACTACAGGCTAGTTGATTTCCGTTTTGGTCTGTTATTTGAATGTTAAATCCTGGTTTTTGAAAATCGGCATGTCCCTGTTTGTCATTTGCAAGCATAACGGCAAACTTGTACTGAAACAGCGCATTATCGGCTGTTACCATAAATGAGGTCTTCAGACGGTGATAACTTCCACCTTCAGTATTGCTTCCCAAGCGAATGGCATAATTGCTACCTGATACTACAGGAATTTTGTCTTGGGTTATATTGGCATCATACCCTTCTCCTATATTCACGATTTTATAGTTAGCGCCAGACGTTTCAGTGCCATATACAGCTTTTGTTCCATCATCCGTTAGCGTACCATTACTTAGCGTCCATCCTGAAATACTTCCAAGTTCGAAGCCAATATTGGTACAGTCTGTTTGAGAAAATACCCTAGAATGAAAGCATAACAAAAAACATAAGGAAAGAGAAAACTTGTTCATACACTAAATATTAAGAGGGATGATAAATTGCCTGTTATTCAAGCTACTAGACCATCGATAAGGTATGAAACGTTGTGTGGATAAAAAGTTTTTTTCGGGAAAGGCGGGCTTTTACGGCCATTTATCTACTGAGCCATCTTGTTAACGGTACAAACGGGCATACTTGTAGCTTGACTGGAGGAGTATTTATTCTAAGATTGGTTTTCTGCTAGTAAGTATTAGTACAGAATTAGAATTAAGTTTAGTGTTTTAGGGAACAGGCAACAGGCACAAGGCAAAGAGTGTTAAAATGTTTTTAACGACCACGGACAAGCATTTTTCCCAAAGCCCACCGCCGAAAGCCGATACCAGAAAGCTTAAAGCACAATCATAAACTTTATTTTGCGTACTAACTTAAGTAATCGTGCGGAAATATATTTAAGTTTAGTGTTTTAGGCACAAGACAACAGGCACAAGGCAAAGAGTGTTAAAATGTTTTTAACGACCACGGACATGCATTTTTCATATAGCCCACCGCCGAAAGCCGATACCAGAAAGCTTAAAGCACAATCTTAAACTTTATTTTGCGTACTAACTTATAGACGCAATGTTTGCGTCTCAAGTCAAGTAAAATCTAGCATAATAGCATTAAAAAAGCGATCGAAAATAAATTTCGATCGCTTTTTTGTAACAATAGATATATTTTGCCGAATGCCTTCTTTTTACTTATTTGAAATGCTTACAAATTCTCTGAAACTTTTGATTTGTCCATCGTATCCATTGTACCAAAAACATAATCCCAAAGAGGTGAAGACACGCCAAATACAGCATTACCATCCTTGTAGTGATGTACGGCATGATTAATCCATAAGTGCTTCAAGAAGTTTTTGGGTGGCGCATAAGCATGTACAGCATAGTGAACCAACAAATAACTGGCATATCCCCAAATAAATCCTGGGAAAAATGCATAAGCAGCCTCGCCCATCAATACAAAAAATACTGAAAATAATGTTACAGCCACTACAATAGCCAATACAGGAGGCATAGCCAAACGAGTTTTATCTTTTGGATATTCGTGGTGAACGCCATGAGCAATGTATTGAAATTTGGCACGAGCCTCAGTAGTTGGGTCGATATGATATACGCTTCTATGTACCCAGTATTCGATAAAAGTAAATGTAATAGCACCAACGCCAAACAACAAACCAATCAAACCATTTGAAAGATTTGTGTAGGTAAATGCATACCATCCTAAAACCGCTCCAGATACAAAAAACATCGTTACAGGAACAGCAATGTGAGTTCTCGACAGTTTCTCTAGAATTGGGTTATCAAACAATTGTTTGGTACCACTGTTTTTGGGTCTCATTTTTTTCTGATTCGCTTCCATTTCGTGATATACGTGATGAGTTGTCCTTCTATTAAAATTGCACTAAAACAATAATTTTAATAGGATTGAGGTCTTATTATTGAATTATAACAACAAAGATACAAACTTTTAAAGTTCCTAATTCCTAATTTTTATTGATTTTTATCACAATTTAGCATTTTGCCGTACTGTCCTATTGTGTCTTATTCGCCGTTAATCCTCGGTTTTGGGTGATTTTTGTTTTATAATGAGTCTCAAGGATTGGTCGTAGGTAATGTAATTCCAAAGCCAATTAATAAAAATCAATAAACGATTTTTTACACCTACTATCGACATTAAGTGCACAAACATCCATGTTAGCCATGCAAAGAAGCCTTGAAATCTCCAAAACGGCAAATCTACTACAGCCAAGTTGCGCCCAACAGTGGCCATCGAGCCCAAATCTTTGTAGGTAAATTCTTCTAATGGATTTCCTCTTAAGAGTCTAGGAAGGTTTTTTGATAATAGTTTTCCTTGCTGAATAGCTGGCTGTGCTACTTGTGGGTGACCGTTTGGATAGGCTTCCTCGGTCATAAAGGCAACATCACCAATGGCAAAAATGTTTTGATAACCCTCCACCTGATTGTACCTATTTACCTTAATGCGTCCTCCACGAGCCAATACATCAGGATTTAATCCTTCGATAAAATTGGCCTTAATTCCTGCCGCCCATACCAAATTATTGGTGCGGATTTTTTCACCGCTATTCAGATAGGCATACTTGCCATCAAAATCGGTTACACGGGTATTCAGAAAAACATTGACACCCAATTGCTCCAAATATTCTTTCGATTTGATTTGAGCATTTTTTGACATAGGTCCCAACAACTCTCCTCCAGACTCCACGATATAGACTTTCATTAAGTCAAAATCTAATTCAGGATAATCTTTGGGTAATACATGACGCTTCATTTCGGCCAATGTACCCGACACCTCCACACCTGTTGGGCCTCCACCAACAACTACCACTGTCATCAAACCTTGACGCACATCGTCACTGTCAGAAACCAAGGCATTTTCAAAGTTTTCTAACAACCTATTTCTCAAACCTAGAGCCTCCCCAACAGATTTCATTGGTAGGGCTTTTTCTTGGATATTTTTTTGTCCAAAAAAGTTGGTATCTGCACCTATCGCCAAAATCAAATAGTCATATCGGATGGCGCCCAATTGCGTGAAGACTTCTTGAGAATCGGTACGCAGTTCGGTAACTTCTGTAATTCGGACATGAACATCTTTATAATGATGAAAGGCCAATCGTAGCGGAAAGGAAATCGCAGATGGTTCTAAGCCTGCTGTAGCTACTTGGTAAAAAAGCGGTTGAAACTGATGATAGTTGTTTTTGTCAATCAAAACAATTTGAAAATCTTCGCTATCGGCTAGGTCTCTGGCGATTTTTAAACCACCAAAACCTGCGCCAATAATTACCACACGCTTTTTGGTAGTTTCAGGAATGTTGGGTGTCATAGGCATCAATAAAAGTGTTGAAAAAATGATAGTTTTCAACACTTTCAGTCTAATTATTAAAGGATTAAAAGTTTTTAATAAAAGTTTGGATTTCAAATCTGAAATAGAGCATTTTAGCTCAAAATTTGAAATTATTTAGCATCTTAAGTGCTTGGCTTTGGGCTGTTTGCTTTAGGCAAAAGGTCTTTGTGATTTTTTGAAAAACACCTTTTTTCTTGAGCTTAGCGCTTAAAGCCAACAGCTGATAAGTAGGAGTTATTAGTTAATAGCTAATTACTGGACAAAAAGAGAAAAGGTATTTAGACTTTTTCAATGAATGTTTAAAAACAGTTTAAAACTGTTAAAAAAATGAGTCCAAGACTAAGTCTTGAACTAGTATCTTCAAACTTGTCCAGTAATCAGGTTAATAGTATATTGGTTATTTGAAGGCATTCATAATCAGAATATTATATTCAAATTTTGCTACAGATATACTATTAATTTAATTTTTCCTACTACTTAAGTTAGTGGGCAAAATAAGATTTAATTTTTGAGCTTTCGGCTCTGGGCATTCGGCAAAATATATCTATCGTTACTAAAAAACATTTTAACACTCTTTGCCTTGTGCCTGTTGCCTTGTCCCTATGATAAAAAACTTAAATATAATTTTGCACTAATACTTAATATCAATTTTATTTTGCTGACTAACTTCTCATATCCTTCTGACAAAATTGCCCTAATCTACGAACATTTTTTCAGGAAACTTCCAGCTTTTTGCTGTGATTTGCTCATAGTATTGCTCATATAATGGTAAGATATTGGCAATATCAAATTCTTTGGCGCGGTCGAGGGCATTTCTCTTAAAAGTCTGCAAACGTTCTTCATCTTCTAAGATATGGATTGTATTTTTGGCCATATCCTCTACATCTCCAATTTCGCTGATAAAGCCAGTTACTCCATGTACATTTACCTCTGGTATACCGCCAGCATTTGACGAAATCACAGGTACTTCACAAGCCATTGCTTCGAGCGCTGCCAAACCAAAACTTTCTTTTTCTGATAATAATAAAAAGATATCTGCCAAAGACAATACCTCCTCAATGACATCGAGCTTACCCAAGAAACGTACATCGTTTTGTACACCTAACTCACGGCAAAGCATTTCGATAGAAGTACGCTCGGGGCCATCGCCAACTAATAGCAGTTTGCTAGGTATTTTCTGATTTACTAAATGAAAAACTCTTACCACATCTTCAATACGTTTTACTTTTCTAAAGTTAGACGTATGCATGAGGAGTTTTTCGCCATGAGGACATATTGCTATTTTAAAATGGTCTTTTCTGAGTTTTTTAAAACGCTCTAAATCAATAAAGTTGGGAATCACTTGAATATTACTGATAATCTCAAATTCTTCATACGTATCATTTTTGAGACTTTCAGAAACGGCAGTCACCCCATCAGACTCATTAATTGAAAAAGTTACCACTGGCTCAAAAGAAGGGTCTTTTCCTACCAAGGTAATATCAGTACCATGAAGCGTCGTAATAAAAGGAATATGTACCCCTTTAGATTTCAAGATTTGTTTGGCCAGATATGTTGCCGAAGCATGTGGAATCGCGTAGTGTACATGCAACAAATCAAGCTTTTCGGTCAATACCACATGGACAATCTTACTCGCCAAAGCCGACTCATAGGGCAGGTATTGAAACAAAGGATAACTCGAAACGCTTACTTCGTGGTAATAAATATTTTCATTAAAAAAATCTAAACGCGATGGTTGACTATAGGTAATAAAATGTACTTCGTGCCCTGCTTTGGCAAGTGCTTTTCCAAGCTCTGTGGCCACAACACCACTACCGCCATAAGTGGGATAACATACTATTCCGATTTTCATTGAATTACTTGAGATTGAGTGTTTGATGGTAGTCTGATGTACTTCTCCTTAGATTGTTACTAAGTATTAAGCGCTTGGCTTTTGGCTCTAAGCATAGGCACAAGGCAACAGGCACAAGGCAAAGAGTGTTAAAAATGTTTTTTAGTAACGATAGATATATTTTGCCGAATGCCCAGAGCCGAAAGCTCAAAAATTAAATCTTATTTTGCCCACTAACTTAAGTAGTAGGAAAAATTAAATTAATAGTATATCTGAGCTAAAATTTGACCATAACCTTTTGATTATGAATGCCTTCAAATAACTAATGTACTATCAACTAATAACCTTGTCCTACTTAAAAGTCAAATGCTGAACAGTTTACTTTTGCCTTATTACTTACTTAACCATAATCTAAGGAGGAAAGATTTTGTTTGCTCTCTGTTTAAAATTACAAAGTAGTGTAATTTTTATGGAACCGTAAGCATTTTGAATCGTCATTTAGCCAAGAGTCTTTATATCTGGGCTGTAATTATTTGAAATAAAGCTCAAGGAGTAAAATCACCCTCTTGCACAACTTCGTATTAATTATTGGGTTTCCTCCTTTTTTGTTTAATAACCTGTTTTGAAATTAGAACACCGAAAAATCAAAATTTTCTCCCTAAACGATAGAATTTCTTTATGCTTATTCATGTTAGCTAAATTATTAGCTAGTTTTAGCCCCAAGTATTCATATTTTATGCCCTTTGTCCGAATGTTATTTTTATCAAAAGCCAAGGTACTGTTGTAATTGATAAACAAACCTCTTCAACGCTTGATTTTATAACAAAGCATATAATTTTGTTCCATGAAAAATACTTCACATCATAAAGTTACTTTTGGGCAATCTATTTTGGCATTTATTCGATTGATTAGATGGCCTAATTTGCTCATTATTGCTTTTACACAATACTTCACTCGTATTTTTTTGATTCTTGAATCAGACTTGACGTGGGGTAATATCATGGAAGTATTTTTAGATTATAAGCTAGCACTTATAGTATTGGCTACCCTTTTTATTGCGGCTTCAGGGTATATTATTAATGACTATTATGATATAAAAATTGATTTAGTAAACAAACCTCAACGGGTCGTAATTGGGCGCTACATCAAACGTCGTTGGGCTATGGTAATGAATCAAATCTTCAATGTGATTGGGCTATTACTAGGTTTGTTGGTCAGTAAAAAAGTTTTTCTAGTAAATCTCTTGGCTGTCTTTTGTTTGTGGTTGTACTCCAATCAACTCAAGCGACTACCATTTTGGGGAAACCTCATGATTGCAATATTAACGGGTTTTTCATTATTGGTATTGGCGGTATATTACCCTGGTCACCAGCGCGAAGTTTGGATTTATGCTATTTTCTCGTTTGAGATTACCCTTATTCGAGAAATTATCAAAGATATGGAAGACCTCAAAGGGGATGAAAAGCATGGCTGCAAAACCCTACCGATTATCTGGGGGATTGCTCGTACCAAATTACTCTTGTATGGACTCATTGCCATGTTTACGGCACTACTTTTTATTTTGGCTACCCAACTTCCCGATAGCCGCATAGGATATGTGTTTATGGCACTGATGCTTCCGTTGGGTTTTCTGACTTATCGTTTGGTGTATGCTGACAAGACAAAAGATTTTGCTTTTCTAAGCGATGCTTGTAAATTCTTGATGCTACTAGGTGTATTCAGTATGATGCTTGCCTAGCCAAGAAAAAAGGTTTCTAGTTTTGCATTAAAATGCTGATAAGTTTTCTGTATTTTTGTGGGAATTGGTCTTTTATGAACCAAAGAAAAAAGTAGTCCTTATGGAAATAAGGGAACAGGCACGAAGGCATAGCGTTTTTAGCGTGAATCAAGCACTCAAATAACTTGCACTTTATGCTGTTGTGCCTTTGGTACTTATTATCCCTTAAACAACTCGCTGTAATCACTTCATACCCTAAAAATAATGTATCACGAATCTGTAATGCTTCATGAGTGCGTAGAGGGACTCAATATCCGCCCCGATGGCGTGTACGTTGATGTTACCTTCGGAGGAGGAGGACACTCTAAAGCAATTTTGGAAAAACTTGGAGAAAAAGGTAAACTTTATGCTTTTGATCAAGACCCAGATGCCAAAAACAATGCAAAAGCCATTGATGATAAACGATTGGTTTTTATTGAAGCTAACTTTAGATATATAAAAAAATACCTTCGTCTGTATGCTGTAAAACAAGTAGATGGTATTCTGGCCGATTTTGGGATATCTTCGCATCAAATAGATGAGCCTTCTCGTGGGTTTTCGACTCGTTTTGATGGCGACTTGGATATGCGTATGAACCAAAAGGCCGAAGTGTCTGCCTATACAATTATCAATCAGTATACTGAAGAGCAATTACATAAAATTTTTGGCATGTATGGCGAAATCAAAAATGCTCGTACTCTTGCTTCGGCTATTTGTTCGGAGCGTATGAATCAGCCCATCAAAACCACTGGGGAGTTAAAGGCTATTCTCGAAAAATACGCGCCTAAATTCAAAGAGTTTCGCTATTTTGCTCAAGTATTCCAAGCTATCAGAATTGAAGTAAACCAAGAACTCGATGTAATCCAAGAGTTTTTGGAACAAACCCCCGAATTGCTCCGCGATACCAACAGCCGCCTTTGTATCATGACCTTTCACTCTTTGGAAGACCGTCTTGTCAAAAACTATATCAAAGCCGGAAATTTCACAGGCGAGCTGCAAAAAGACATTGTTTATGGCACAGTCGATAAACCATTAGAGGCTGTATCGCGCAAACCAATCGAAGCTTCCGCTGAGGAATTAGCACGAAATAATCGCTCTCGTAGCGCCAAACTTCGTATTGCAACCCTAGCCAAATAACAAACGCTCAATCTTTTTTGAACAATGGCAAGAAACGTTTCTAAAAATGTAACGCCAAAATCTGGTACTACTTCGAAAAGTCGGTCTAAAGGGCTATTTTCTATGATTGATTCTGTTTTCAACATGGATCGCATTTTGGGGGGAGAGTTTCCCGCCGAGCAAATGCGCTATTTGGTCTGGATATCCTTTTTGATTGTTTTATATATCGCCTCATCTTTACACTCCGAAAGCTTGATACATCAAATTGACAAAACCAAAGCCGAGGTAGAAGAACTCCGTGCCGATTATACCACTCAGCAAGCCGATTTTATGAAAGCAGGAAAACAGTCCGAAATCATTAAAAGAGTGGAAAGCATGGGGATTGAGGAAAACAAAACCCCTCCAACCAAAATCATCGTGAAAGACTGGTAGTAGTCCCTAAATTTGGTGGTCTGTTTACAAATATCAAGCATTTTAGTAAAGGTTGAGATACCTCAACCTACAATAATCCTTTTGTTATGAATATCAAGAAAGACATCGTATTACGTATCCGCGTCATGTTTTTGATAATGCTCCTGTTGGCTACGGGTATTATCTGGAAAATATTCTATTTACAAAATATAGAAGGAAGTAAATGGCGCGAGAAAGCGAAAATGTCTTATGTAGAAGAACGAACTATTGAAGCTGTGAGAGGCAATATCTTTGCCGATGATGGAAGTCTACTGGCAACTTCTCTTCCAAAATACAAACTAGGGTTTGACCCACTTGTGAGTAAAAGAAACAAGAAAAATGAAAAGATTTATGATGATGGTATCGATTCATTATGTCATTTATTAGCCAATTTCTATAAAGACAAAACTGCCGAAGAATACTATGCTAAAATTGATTTGGCTCGTAGAAGAAAAATCACTTATATCGTACTCAACGACGATTTGATAGATTATCAGGTAGTAAAAAAAATGAGGAAATGGCCTGTGTTTCGTGCAGGAAAATACAAAGGGGGCGTAGTTTTCGAAAAAGTGAATGTTCGCTACAACCCGTTTGGAAAGATGGGTGCCCGAACTATTGGCTACAAAAAAGATAAAGAAAAAGTAGGAATCGAAAACTCCTTTGATGTAGAATTAGCAGGAACGTCTGGAAAAGGAGTATTTGAAAAAATCGTTGGCGGAAGCTGGCGACCAGTCGAAGGTGGCGAAAAAAGTATACCTGTTCAAGGATTAGATGTGTACACTACACTCAATGTAAATATTCAAGACGTAGCCGAAACCTCTCTTATGCAAGCGCTACGCAAGTATCGCGCCGACAAAGGATGTGTCATTGTGATGGAAGTGTCTACAGGCGAAATCAAAGCGATGACCAACCTAACCAAAGTAGGGAGAGATACCGCCTACTATGCCGAAACCTACAATCACGCGGTATTGAACCGTACTGACCCTGGCTCGGTGTTTAAACTTGCCTCTATGATGGCAATTATGGAAGAGGGCGGTCTTGAGAATACCGAATTGGTGAACACTGGAGACGGTACTATCAAAATTGGTACACTGACCACCGAAGACTCCAAAAAAGGTGGACATGGAATGATTCCTGCTCAGGAGGTATTTGAGGTATCCTCTAATGTGGGTATTATGAGACTAATGCAAAAATATTTTGGAGACGCTAAGCAAAAAAAATATTATGAGTATCTCAAAAAGTTTCACCTCAAAGAGCCTCTCAATTTCCAGCTTAAGCCAGATGTTTCGCCTGTTATCAATATACCCAAAGCAGGCGACAAAACCGCTATGTATTGGAACTCCATCGGCTATGGTGAATTGATTACACCTCTCCAAATGCTAACTTTTTATAACGCAGTAGCCAATAATGGAAAGTGGATTCAACCTATCATTGTAAAAAATACTAAAATCGCAGATGAAGTAATGCAAGATTTTCATATCGGACAAACCGTATATCCCGATCCTATCTGCTCTGAAAAGACCTTAGAAAAAGTTCGGAAAATGCTCGAAGGGGTTGTGGAAAGAGGTACCGCCAAAAATATCAATAATCCGATGTATAAAATTGCTGGAAAAACAGGTACCTCTCAAAAGTTGATAAACGGTCGCTATCGAGAAGGTATGTACTACACTTCATTTATGGGCTTTTTCCCTGCCGAATCGCCCAAATATAGCATTGCAGTTGTAATTGATAATCCACGAGGTGTAAAACTAGAAGCTTTGTATGCGAGTGATGCCTGTGCTCCTGTGTTTAAGGAAATTGCTGATAAAATATACGCCAATGATATTCAGATGCACAAACTCCTGATCAAAGAGGATGGCTCGAAGCTCAACTTTGCCAAACAAAAATTGATTGCTCATTCTTCCGACATAAAGATATTTAACGAGGAGATGTCAATCGACAAAGCGCCTAATACAGAGGGATGGACTGCCGTGAAGCAAGACAGCCAAAATTCTTTTAGTTTCGAAACAAAGTTCAACAAAAAGAACCGCGTGCCAGATACCCGTGGTATGTCGCTAAGAGATGCCATTTATGTACTTGAAAATAAAGGTTTGAAAGTAAGAGTAAAAGGCGTTGGCCGAGTGGTGAGTCAAAGTATTCCGCCAGGTTCTAATTTCTCTCAAGGCCGAACGATTGATGTTGTACTTCAATAAAATTGAGCCATAAGTTCAGCAATAATAGTATATGGCAAGCCAATGATATAGCTGTTGTCTGATTACTGGACAAAATTAAATTTACTAATTCAAGTACAAACACCTGAATCATATTTTCTCGTTTTGTCCAGGAATCTAACCCGTAATAGGTATTGCGAGTATACTTCTGATTATGAGATAATTATGTGAGTGAATATGCCACTAACCAATAACTTATTTCATCTTGTTTTCAATTATGTAGGTAAATATTTGTATTTTAGTTTCCTTTAATAACAATCACTAGCTATTTATTAAGCCATTAACCACATGACATCTTTTGTCCCGAACTCAGAATCATCTAAAAAAAGTAAAACTATACGCAACAGTGTCATCGCTGGAGCGGGCTTACTTCTAGGATACTTTCTTTATCATCAATACATTCAGGCTCAAATCCAAGTGAGTCAGATGCAGATGAACACTGAAGAAATCAAGACGATTAATACCGATTTGGGACGCCTAAGAGAAGATATTCAAGACAATAGAGACGGAATTCAAGAAAAGCAGCGCAAAATAGACGAGCTAAAACAACAACTCGAAACTGCTCAAAAAGAAAATAAAGAACAAAGTGAAGAACAGCGTCGCGAATTAGTTCAACTACTTCAGCGTCAGATTAATCAGCTTTCAAAAGAAAAAGATGAGCTTCAAGTTCGTTTGAATAAAACGATTGGCGAATATGAAACCAAAATATCGAGTTTTCAGAAAATTATAAAGCAAAAAGACAGTATTATTTCTGGACAAAACACCACCATTCATCAGTTGGAAGATGTGCTCGCTCAGAAACAAAATGAAGTTAAAAAACTAGAGTTTGAATTAAAAGAGACCAACGATGTAATCGAATCGCTTGATGACAAACTTCATGTCACAATAACCGACGTAAGCTTTTATGCCAACGGTTTTGATGATGCAGATGACGACCTCAACAATAGTAACAATAAAAAGAAAATTACTGAAGTTGGCGTGTTTTATTCTTTAAGTAGAGAAATCCGCGAGGCAGAACATATCTTAGTAGAGCTATCGTTAGGCAACCAAAAAATTATTGGTAAAAAAGAGTTTTCAAGTAAAGATATCGAAGAAATACAAAAACAATCCAGACAAAACGGGGTAGAGCGCCCACTGAGCGTTAAAATTCAGAAAGGAGCATTTGATGTGCCTCTCAAAATTAATTTCTATGTCAAGGTAGGAAGTCACAAACAACGTTTGTTTCTGATTGACTCAAAGGTAATCCCTACAATTAAAAGTAAAAAGTTTATATAATTCTTGAAAAGCGCTCCTAAAGCGCTTTTTATGTTACCTTATGAAAACAGTTACACAAATTTTCCAACAAGCAAACACAATCTCTATTTTGGGTAATCCCGATGTAGAGATTTCACAACTTACCATCGACTCCCGTCAAGTTGCCCCCAAAACGCTTTTTGCAGCGCTAAAAGGCACACAAACAGACGGACATTCGTATATCCAAAAAGCTATCGAGCTTGGCGCTAGTGCTATTCTCTGTCAGGATTTACCAGAGGTAATCAATCCCGAAGTTACTTATATTCAGGTAGCAGATTCTGCTGAAGCACTCGGATATGCCTCTTCTAATTTTTATGATAATCCCTCTAGCAAACTCAAATTAGTAGGCATTACGGGTACAAACGGAAAAACAACCACGGTAACGCTATTATTCAGACTTTTCAGGGTCTTGGGATATAGATGTGGCTTAGTTTCGACAGTTCAGAATCAAATCGACGAAGCGATCATCCCTTCTACACATACCACACCCGATGCCATCAATCTTAATAAATTGCTGGCACAAATGGTCGAAGCAGGTTGTACACATGCTTTTATGGAGGTAAGCTCACACTCAGTAGTGCAGCATCGTATCACAGGATTATCCTTTACAGGGGCTATTTTCTCCAACATCACCCACGACCATTTAGATTTTCACAAAACATTCGATAATTATATCAAAGCCAAAAAAGGTTTCTTTGATATGTTGCCTAAGTCTGCCTTTGCGCTAGTCAACATCGATGACCGTCGTGGCTCGGTAATGGTACAAAACACCAAAGCAAATATTAATACCTATTCTCTCGAAACATTAGCTACTGTAAAAGGGCGTATTGTATCGGATAGTATTTATGGTTTGGAAATGGAAATCGATAATAAAGAGGTTCATTTTCAGTTAATTGGTACTTTCAATGCATATAATTTAATGGCCATTTATGGTGCGGCTGTTTTACTAGGCGAAGATAAAGATGAAGTCCTCATCAATATGTCAAGCCTACAGACGGCGCCAGGTCGTTTTGAACAAATTGTTTCGCCAGATACCCGCAAAGTAGGTATTGTAGATTATGCCCATACGCCCGATGCGCTCGAAAATGTATTGAAAACCATCAATCAAATTAAAGAAGGAAACCAACAGGTGATTACGATTGTGGGTTGTGGAGGCAATCGCGATGCCACCAAGCGCCCTATTATGGCCAAAATTGCTTGTGAGTTGAGCGATAAGGTTATTTTAACTTCAGACAATCCACGTTTTGAAAATCCTACCGACATCCTAGAACAGATGCAAAAAGGAGTACCTCCCATAGATTTCAAAAAAACGCTGACTATTGTTGATCGAAAAGAGGCCATACACTTTGCTATCAATGAGTTATCGTCAAATGGAGATATTATTTTGGTAGCTGGTAAAGGTCACGAAACCTATCAGGAAATTCAAGGAATAAAACATGACTTTGACGATAGAGTTGTTATTAAGGAGGCTTTTGGCATTTAAGAACACGCGCTCGAACAGTAAAACTTTTCTATTTTAAACAAACTTTATTCAATAAAAAATGAGAAATTTGACGCAATAAGTTAGTGAGCAAAATATAATTTAAGTTTTTTGTTTTAGGCAAAAGATAAAAGGCAACAGGTAACAGGCAAAGAGTGTTGAGTTGTTTTTTTAGTAAAAATAGCTACGTTTTTGCCGAATGCCCAAAGCTGAAAGCCGAAAGCTAAAGAAAAAGGCGTTTTTTTATGAAATTATAAAGCCTTTTTGCCTAAAGCCAAGTACTAAAATTTTATTTTGTGTAATAACTTAAGTAATCGTGTAGAATTAAGTTGAAGAAATTAATGAGATAAAATATTCGTAATCATAAAATTACATTCAAATCTCATTACTCATACTTAACAATCCCTTTCAAGTCAAATTTCTATCCACTGAACCATGCTCTATTATCTTTTCGATTATCTAGACAAACATTTTGACTTCCCAGGTGCAGGGGTTTTTCAATATATCACCTTCCGCGCCATTGCTGCCACTATTATGTCGTTGGGTATTGCAGCTATCTGGGGCAAAACTGTCATTAATATGCTCCGTAAACTTCAAATCGGGGAAGATATTCGTGACTTGGGTCTTGAAGGCCAAATGCAAAAAAAAGGTACTCCTACAATGGGAGGCTTTATTATCTTGTTGTCGTTGTTGGTACCAACATTGCTTTTTGCCAAACTTCACAATGTCTATATCATTTTGTTGATTACTACCGCAGTTTGGCTAGGTGCTGTGGGTTTCTTAGACGATTATATCAAAGTATTTCGTAAAAACAAAGAAGGTCTTTCGGGGCGTTTCAAAATTGTTGGTCAGGTTGGATTAGGACTTATAGTTGGACTAACGATGTGGTTCAACGATGACATAAAAGTACGTACTTACGAAAAAGCTACTATTGCTGCAAATATTGGAGAGGTTCAAAAATTTACCGATTCAAAAGATTTAATCACTACGGTTCCTTTCTTAAAAAACAACCAATTTGATTACAGTTATCTATTGCCAGATTCAATGGACCAATACACATGGATTCTTTATGTTCTTGTGGTTATTATTATCATTACGGCTATTTCAAATGGTGCCAACATTACAGACGGTATTGATGGGCTTGCGGCGGGCACCTCAGTAATAATCGGTATTGGTTTAGCGATTTTGGCTTATGTATCGGGTAACAAAGTGATTTCGCAATATCTCAACATTATGTTTATTCCAAACAGTGGCGAGCTGGCTGTATTTTGTGCCGCCTTTGTGGGGGCTTGTGTAGGTTTTTTGTGGTATAATGCCTATCCAGCACAAGTTTTTATGGGCGACACCGGCAGCTTGATGCTTGGAGGGGTAATTGCCACACTCGCAATTGTGATTCGTAAAGAGTTACTAATTCCAGTATTATGTGGTATTTTCGTGGTCGAAAACCTATCGGTAATTATTCAAGTGAGTTATTTTAAATACACCAAGAAAAAATATGGCGAAGGCCGACGCGTTTTTCTGATGTCACCTTTACATCATCATTATCAGAAAAAGGGTTATAACGAATCCAAAATTGTTACCCGCTTCTGGATTGTCTGTATTATCTTGGTTGTGGTATCGCTCGTAACCTTAAAATTGCGTTAGAAATACACAGATGACTATCTTTAGTCATAATAAATAGAGAAATTTGTTATTCGATTGTAGCAGCTTTCTCACAAAAAAAGGAGTTGGCATACAATGCTAGCTCCTTTTTTTGTGTCATCTATATGGTTACATACATCAGGATATAAAAATCATTCGGCAGTAATACCTTTGTTTATGCCTGTGGTATAATCAAACAACCGTTCATAAAAACTTGTTAATTAGCCACGATGTCAACTAAACATTTGATTAACTTTGATGTCAAAAGCCCAAGAACCATTATTGGGAACATACTAGTCATTTATCAAAACTGTTTATTGAAATGTTTAAATTCATTCTTATAGTAGTGCTCATTTTTTTTGTATTTCCAAAGCTTTTAAAATGGGCATTAAGAGGGTTTGTAGTTTCACAAATGAACAAAGCCCAGCAAGATTTTCAGCAGCAATATAAATCAAACTATGACACCAATCGCCCCAAAAAACGCGAAGGTCAGATAGATGTAGATTTTGTTCCTCCTAAATCAGGTAGAAATTCTGATGATTTTAATGGAGGAGAGTACATAGATTACGAAGAAGTAAAAGATTAAAACCTTTTTGATTAATTGGATAATTCAAATATCGCTCACCATTCCTCAGAATAACCAAAAAAGAATAGAACATCATTTTTTATCGATAAAAATAGGCATTTCAAATCCTGTTTTTATCTATTTATCTAAAAAACTAATAAAAAGATACATTTAATTAACTTTAAAATTGTATTTTTGTAAAAATCAGTAGAATGATTAACGATAAATCACATATAATTTTTTCTATTCTCATTCTATTATTGATGTTCTTTCACATTAATTCAGCTGTGGCACATAGCAATGGAAATTGTACAAAAGAAAGATTTTTTACGTCAAAACATTTTTCTCCGTCTTTCAAGCTGATACCTCATTCGCCTCAACAGCCCCATGACTCATCTGGTGAAAAAGATTTAAGCACTTCAGATTCAGATCATGAAGACATCAGTCATGATTATTCATCTGGCTCTAAAGTGGCGTTGTTGTATGATTTTGATGAAGTATCGCTTATCCTATTGGCTAACAAAAATGCCTCAATCTGGTATTATTGTAATTATGATGGTGTGGAGTTGCGACAATCAACACCTCCCCCTCGAGCATAACATTTTACCTTTCCACGCTCAAAACCCACCTAATTCAAAAATAAGTGCCTGTTTCGAAAACAAAGAGATAGATAATTATATTTTTTGAATTATACTTCATCCAATTAATCAACAAACAAAAAACAACAGTTGGAGGTACTTTTCGGAGTACCTCCCTCTAGTACAGTGTGTGGGCACTGTAAGCCAAAGCTCATAATTTCTCATTTCCAGTTTTGAATTTTATAAACACTATTTCTGCCTACTCAAACGCAAAATGTAGCTGTAAATAGATTTTGAACTTAAGCACTTTGATTCAATATATTGATAATCTCAAAGGACAGGGAAAACTATACCCTATGGCCAGTTGATGATTGTCTCATTCAGACAAATAGAAAAATTATGAAAAAAATTCTGTTGGCAGTTAGCCTTTGTGCAGTATTGGCATCCTGCAACAAAAAAGAAGACAAAGCTGATATTGAGCTTGAAAATTTTACGGTAACATCTCCAATAGTGGTGGATACCTTTTTACACAACGATTATGTAGCCGAAATCAATGCCGTTCAAAATGTAGAAATCAGAGCACGAATTAAAGGTTATCTCGAAAAAATCTACATCGATGAAGGAAAGTACGTTCAGCAGGGGCAATTACTCTTTTCGATTAACAATCCCGAACTCAAAGAAGAGTATATGCGTACCAAAGCGGTAGTAAGAAGTACCATGACCGAATTAAAAGCCGCTGAGTTAGATTTTAGTAACGTAAAAAAATTAGTAGATAAAAACGTAGTTTCCAAAACAGAACTCGAACTAGCACAAAACAAGGTAGAACTAGCCAGCGCCAAAGTAGAAGAGGCGCAGGCCAACGAATCCTTCGCCAAAATCAAACTTACCTATTTGCAAATCAAGGCGCCATTCAATGGAATTGTCAATCGTATTCCTAACAAGCCAGGAAGCTTGATGGAAGATGGAACGCTATTGACTACTATTTCGAAAAACGATGAAGTATTTGCGTATTTTGATGTTTCAGAAAAAGAATATCTTGACTTTGCCGATAATGCGCGCAAACAAAAAGATACGGCACCTCAGGTAACGTTACTTTTGGCCAATGGTGAAGAGCACGATTATAAAGGTCGTGTTGAAACAAGTGAAGGGGAGTTTGATCAAAGTACTGGTAATATTGCCTTTCGTGCGCGTTTTCCCAATCCACAAAAAATTCTAAAGCATGGAGCAACGGGTAAGGTAAGAATCTTACAACGTTATCGCAATGCTATGATTGTACCTCAAAAAGCCACTTTTGAGATTCAGGACCGCATGTATGTGTATGTGGTAGACAATAAAAACAAAGTAAAATCAAGAGCTATTAAAACCTCCAAACGTTTACCGCATTTTTATATCGTAGATTCAGGACTAAGTACTGAAGACCGTGTTGTGTATGATGGTATTCAAAACCTAAAGGAGGGTTCAGAAATCAAACCTAAGTTTGTGGCACTCAAAGCCATTGCCAAAGAGCTTTCTAAATCAGATAAATAATAGACCCAAGATTTTTCACTATGTTTAGTAGTTTCATCAATAGACCCGTGCTATCGTTGGTTATATCCATCTTCATTGTGATTTTGGGTTTATTAGCCATGAATAGCCTCCCTGTTACGCAATACCCTGATATTGCGCCACCAGCAGTAACAGTTACCACCAAATATACAGGCGCCAACGCCGAAGTATGTGCCAAAGCGGTTGTTATGCCCCTTGAGCGCGCCATCAATGGTGTGCCAGGTATGACCTATATGACCTCGGTATCGGGTAACGATGGTACAAGTATTATTCAGGTATACTTTGAAGTAGGTACAGACCCCGACGTAGCAGCCGTAAACGTACAAAACCGTGCAACAACAGTTCTCGATGAATTACCCGAAGAGGTAATCAAAGCAGGGGTTGTAACTGAAAAAGAAGTAAACAGTATGCTTCTTTATATAAACCTAATAAGCGAGGACACAACTCTCGACGAGAAATTCATTTATAACTTTGCCGATATCAACGTTTTAGCAGAATTAAAGCGAATTAATGGAGTAGGTTTTGTGGATATCATGGGCTCTCGCGAATATGCCATGCGTGTATGGCTTAAGCCTGGGCGTTTGGATGCCTATCAACTTTCGGCAGAAGATGTAATCAAAGCACTCAAGGAGCAAAACGTTGAGGCAGCTCCAGGTAAAATAGGGGAGAGCTCTGGGCGTCAGGCTCAATCATTGCAATACGTACTGCGCTATACAGGTAAGATGACTAAAAAAGAGCAATATGAAAATGTAGTCATTAAAGTTACTGAGACTGGCGAAATGCTTCGTTTGAAAGATGTAGCAGATATAGAGTTTGGTTCTTTGGATTATGATGTACTTTCTAAAGAAAATGGAAAACCTTCTGCAGCCATCGTATTGAAGCAGCGTCCTGGCTCAAACGCCAGTCAAGTAATCGCAGATATCAAAGCTCGTTTGGAGTTTTTGAAGGAAACAACCTTCCCTCCAGGTATGACCTACACACTAAGCTATGACGTATCACGCTTCTTAGACGCCTCTATTCATGAAGTGGTAAAAACCTTATTCGAAGCCTTTATTTTGGTAGCTATTGTGGTATTCTTATTCCTACAGGATGTTCGCTCTACCCTGATACCTGTGTTTGCTGTGCCTGTATCACTGATTGGTACATTTGCCTTTATGCAGTTATTTGGTTTCTCGATCAACCTCCTCACTTTATTTGCCCTAGTGTTGGCAATTGGTATTGTAGTTGATGATGCCATCGTAGTGGTGGAGTCTGTCCATGCCAAAATGGAAGAAAAACATCTCAGTGCCAAACTCGCCACAATCGAATCCATCAATGAAATCAGTAGTGCGATTATTGCAATTACCTTGGTAATGTCGGCGGTATTTATACCCGTAGCGTTTTTGGATGGTCCTGTTGGTGTATTTTATCGACAGTTTTCTGTGACAATGGCCATTGCAATTGTCATATCGGGGGTCAATGCCCTTACCCTAACGCCAGCGTTATGTGCGTTGATTCTTCAAAATCCACATCTTGGTGAGAAAAAGCAAACTATCGTTACAAGATTTTTCGACGCATTCAATACTCAATTCAATCGCCTGACAGGGCGCTATGGTTCCTTGTTAAAGTTAATTGTCAATCGTCGTTTGGTTACGGTGGGAGTCTTGGTGGCTTTTAGTGTAGGCTCGTGGGGTGTTGCCAAGATATTGCCTACAAGTTTTATTCCTACCGAAGACCAAGGTACTATCTATGCAAGTGTTACAACTCCTGTTGGTGCTACCCTCGAACGTACAGAGGAAGTGATGAACCAAATAGACAAAATTGCTCAAACACTTCCTGAGGTATCTTCTATCTCGAGTTTGTCTGGTTTTAGTATGATGACCGATGGGGTTGGTGCGTCTTTTGGTATGAGTACCATTAACCTAAAACCTTGGGAGGATAGAAAGGCTACGGCTAATAAATTAATTGACGAATTAATCACCAAAACCAAGCATATCAAAGGTGCTGATATCCAATTCTTTCCTCCTCCTGCTGTACCGGGTTTTGGTAATGCGAGTGGTTTTGAGATGCGTTTATTAGATAAAACAGGAACGGGTAACCTTCAAAATATTGCTAAAGTGGCTGACGAATTTATGGAAGAACTCAAAAAACGTCCAGAAATAAAGGATGTTTTCTCCAGTTTTAACCCAAACTTTCCTCAGTATCTTATCCATGTTGACCAAGATTTGGCTGCCAAAAAAGGTATTTCGGTAGATAATGCCATGAGTAATCTTCAATCTTTGATTGGTAGTTTTTACGCCACCAACTTTATCACTTATGGACAGATGTATAAGGTGATGGTACAATCGGACCCTAAATTCAGAGCTCAACCTGAAGACATCATGAAGTTGCGTATCAAAAACAAGAATGGTGAGATGGTTCCGTATGCTATTTTTAGTAGAATCGAACGTGTATATGGCCCAGAGCAATTGACTCGCTATAACATGTATTTCTCGGCAATGCTCAACGGTGAGCCTGCCCCAGGATACAGTACTGGAGATGCAATCAATGCAATCAAAGAAGTAGCCAAAGCCAAACTTCCTCGTGGATACACCTACGAGTGGTCAGGAATGACTCGTGAAGAGGTACTTTCGGGCAATCAAGTTGTATACGTGTTCCTGATTTGTTTGCTATTTGTGTATTTATTGCTTTCGGCACAATACGAAAGCTTCATTTTGCCCATGGCAGTTTTGATTTCGTTGCCAATTGGTATTTTCGGCTCGTTGTTCTTCTTGTATATATTTGGCCTCGAAAACAATATTTATGCTCAAGTAGCCATGGTCATGCTCATTGGTTTGTTGGGTAAAAACGCCATCTTGATTGTGGAATTTGCGATGCACGAACAATCACAAGGACGCACGATTATTCGGGCGGCTATTTCGGGAGCTATTGCACGTTTCAGACCTATTTTGATGACTTCTTTTGCATTTATTGCAGGGCTATTGCCCCTTATGTCGGCCTCGGGAGCAGGTGCTATTGGAAACCGAACCATCGGTACAGCGGCGGCAGGAGGTATGCTTTTCGGTACTGTATTTGGTATCGTGATTATCCCTGGCTTGTACGTAATTTTTGCGAGTTTAGCTAGCAAAAAGAAGAAGTCCAAAAACATCAAAAAAATCGAAGAAGCTTATGTTTAAATATAAAAAAGGCATATTGTTGGCGCTGACAACGCTTAGTTTGGGGGCATGTAAGGTTACCCCAGAAGTACCACAAAATAAGCCATTGTTGGTATCTGCCAATACATTTACCCACGATTCGGATTCCACCCAAAAGGAAATTCCTTCTGTTGGAGCATTTTTTGCAGATACTACGCTCGCTGCCTTGATTGATACGGCATTACAAAATAATTTTGATTTGCAAGTAGCCTTCCAACGAGTAGAAATGGCTCGTGCAGGAGTTCGTTTTAGTCGTGGCTTAGGTATTCCCGAAGTTTCGGCGGGTGTAGTGGCAGGTGGAAGAAAATTTGGAAATTATACCATCGATGGGGTGGGTAACTACGATACACAATTTTCGACCAATCTTGATGATAAACAAAGTATCCCACAACCATTTATTCCCGACTACCTGATTGGGCTTCAGTCTTCATGGGAAGTAGATATCTGGGGTAAGCTAAAAAGCCAAAAGAAAGCGGCTTTGGCTCGCTATCTATCTTCAGAATTTGGAAAAAGTTTGGTACAAACTCAATTGGTAGCCGAAATCGCAGATGCTTATTTCGAGCTTTTGATTTTGGATAATGAGCTAGACTTTTTGGAAGAAAATATTAAGCTACAGCAATTTTCGTTGGATGTGGTTCGTGTAATGAAACAGGCAGGAGAAGCCAATCAGCTCGGTGTTGAGTTGCTCAAGGCTCAATTGCTTAGTTCGACCGCCATGAAAGTTGAAGTCAATCAGCAGATTATCCAAAATGAAAGCAAAATCAATTTTTTGTTGGGACGATACCCACAACCCATCAAACGTCCTAAGTTTGCTTGGGAAAAAGTGATTCCTCCAGCGCTCTCGGCAGGTGTACCTTCTGATTTACTCAAAAACAGACCAGATATACGTCAAGCCGAATTGGATTTACAAGCCAGCAACGCCAACCTATTTGCAGCCAAAGCAGCATTCTATCCATCATTTAATATCAATGCAAACTTAGGCTTACAATCATTTAAGGCTTTGTTGCTCTTAAATCCAGCTTCAGCAGCATACGGTCTGGCAGGAAGCTTGATGGCACCCATCGTAAATCGTAGAGCCTTGGCTGCCGACTTGATGGCCTCTCGTGCTGAGCAAAAAACGGCTTATATCAATTATCAAAAAAATATTGTGAATGCCTTTACAGAGGTATACAACTATCTTTATTTGATAAAATCTAATGCAGATATTTATAAACTCAAGTCTGAAGAGGTAAATACCCTAAAAAATTCGATTGGTGTGTCAACAGACCTTTTCCGTTCGGGGCGTGCCACCTATTTGGAAGTAATTACAGCTCAGAAAAATGCTTTGCAATCGCAAATTGAACTTATCAATGTGAAGAAAAAGCAATACAATGCAGTAGTAGGGCTGTATCGCGCGCTTGGCGGTGGCTGGAAATAGACTTCAATTAAACATAGGTCATCTCGAATTGAGTGATTGATTACGTAAAATTTGATTTCCATCAGTAGAGACGCAATGCTTGCGTTTCAAACTATTCAAATCTAGTGTAGAAGTATCAAAAAAGCGGTTGAAAAACATTTTTTCAACCGCTTTTTTGATGAAAACTTGAAGAATAATCCAAATCTAAAATTCGGAATAATTCATGTTTTATTATTAAGTGAGCCAAGTTATATCTAAGTTTTGTGTTTTAGCCACAAGGCAAAAAGCGTTAATTAGTACTCAAAATAAAATTTAATTTTTGAGCTTTGGGCTTTCAGCTATGGGCATTCGGCAAAAACATATCTACCGTTACCAATAAACTATTTAACACTCTTTGCCTTGTGCCTGTTGCCTTGTCCCTAAAACACAAAACTTAAATATAATTCTGCACGAATACTTAACACTTACTTGATTTATACTTCTTCACTCAGAAGTTTTTCTACAATTTCAGGAAAATATTTATGTTCTAATACCTGTCCTTTTTTGGCAACATCTTCAGCTGTGTCGGTTGGTATTACAGGATATGATGCTTGAAAAATGATGGCTCCTTCGTCATAATGCTCATTTACATAATGAATGGTAATGCCCGATTCGGTTTCCTGGTTTTCCACAACGGCCTCGTGCACAAAATGGCCATACATCCCTTTTCCACCATATTTCGGTAATAGCGCAGGGTGAATGTTGATAATTTTGTTAGGAAATGCTTCTACCAAATTGGAGGGTATCAACCATAAAAAACCAGCCAAAATAACCCAATCTATATCATTTTCTTGAAGTAAATCGACGATTTGGTTAGACCTGAATTCGGCTCTATTAAACAATACCAACGGAATATTGAGTCGTTCTGCACGCTGAATAACCCCAGCTGAAGGATTGTTACAAAGAATCAATTTGACTTGTGCCAAATCCGAATCTTTGAAATATTCTACTAAACGCTCTGCGTTTGAGCCTGATCCAGAGGCAAATACGGCAAGATTTTTCAAAATTTTAGAAGGATTTTTGTTCTACATTTTTTTACAAATTTATACGATACATTCCAACCATACTACAGCAATAAGACTCTTTATTGAGATTCTTGACTTATTAACCTCCTAAAAAATGAAAATTCTATTGGTTTCTTTAATCTTGATGGCTGGTGCATTTGCTTGTCATCCAATCGATAGCGACGCTGTTCCGAATACCAACTCGGGCAGCCTCAGCAACTTAAAAGGTACTTGGACACTTAAATATGTATTTCTTAGCGATGCTATAGACCAACCATGCTCTTCGAGTAAGACCCCTCAAGGAATTACCTTGAATATTACCGATGAGTTGGTCGAAAACTCCACTAATACTTATGTGATTAATGGGCAATCGGCCGTAAACTCCTATTTTGGAGGAATAAACATTGTATCATTTGATGAAAAAAGCCAAACAGGCAAAGCCAATATTACGCAGTTAGGTTCTACCAAAATGGCAGGACCAGAAGACTTAATGAATTGTGAATTGAGATATTTTACTCTATTAAATGCCACAAAAGATTTCAAAGTCTTCAAAGATACCGACGGAATGTATTATCTTCATATAGGTGATTTCAAGCAAGATATCCAACCATCTCGTGATGGAGGTTTGTATTTGATTTTTACAAAAAAATAAAGATTTTATTAAACCTTTTCTCCAATGGTTGTCATACCAAATATATTTGAAAATAAGGTTTGCAAAGACATAAAAACATTACACCTAACAGAGGTACTGACACACATTACACACCTCTATTTAAAATCACTCTGAACCGATAAATACCATGAGATATCAAGGAAGATTTGCTTTTGTGGGATAATTCCAGCCACCTTATTGGGTAGTTTGACAGCAAGAAATCAAGATGTTTCTGTTTATCTTTCAGATATTACACCGTGTTAATGTATAAAAAAATTGCTTACTTCTAACCTATCTTTCAGGCTACTTTGGTAGCCTTTTTTTATGTAAAAAAATGGGTTATGCTAAATTGTGTATATAGAATTGATAGGTATTTCACCGTGAAGATGTCATGTTTGGTTCAAGTGGCAAAATGAACAGGCTCAAAGGGATAGTGGGATTTTGGCTTGGTGGTATCAAAAAGCGGTCAGAAAATATTTTCTGACCGCTTTTTTGATGAAAACCTGAAGGATAATCCCAATCATAAAATTTGGGATGACCAATGTATTTATGCGTTGAGTATCTTTGAAACTAGAATGCTAAGGCACGTACTTGGCGCTTGGCTGCTTCAAATACCCCGAACATTACCGCCGAAAACAGGAGGTTACTCATTAAAGAGTTTTTCAAGAAAGGTATTGCATTGGTATATGCTAAAACTAAACCGTTCCAATCTTGAGCATATAGTATTCCTTCTGTCCAAACAAAAAAGTTAGAAACCACAAAAAAGGCAAATGTTCCCAGCAAATTGGCAACTAATATATTTTGAGCGTTTACTTTTTTCAAAAGAAAAATCCCAATAGTAACCATTACCGCAAAACTTACAAACACCCCTGGCTCAATTCCGAGAGAGAACGTAGGGTAATATTCTTTGTAAACAACATTATTCAAAACTAAGTTGGAAATCCATAAGGCCAACATTGGAATGGCATAAGACCAACGTTTATTTGCGAAATATGCACCACCAAAAAGTGCCATGGCACCTACTGGAGAAAAGTTAGCCAAAGAAGGAGTTAAAAACAAAAAACGGCTCAATGCAGCGACTGCAATCATCCCTACGATTACTCCAAAACGAAGGTTTATTGAATTTTTCATGAAATGTCTTGATTTGATACACAACA
>NZ_JBMLSD010000234.1:0-4732 GCF_049240685.1 Flectobacillus sp. | reverse complement strand
TTTAGCTTACGGCGTAAGGCTTATGGCTTTGGGCATTTTGCAATAACATATCAAAACATTTAGCACTCTTTGCCTGTTGCCTATCGCCTATCGCCTATCGCCTTGTGCCTATCGCCTTATGCCTATTTCCTATTGCCTTGTGCTAAAACAAAAAACTTAAAAACCCAACTCAAGCTTATGCAGAAAGTTTTAATTCTTTCAGATACACATAGTTATCTTGATTCTCGACTAATGGAGCACCTCAACTGGTGTGATCAAATCTGGCATGGAGGTGATTGGGGAGATATTGCTGTATCTGACACACTGGTGGCGCTTAAACCCGTTCAAGGAGTTTATGGCAATATTGATGGTACCACCGTTCGTCAGACTTATCCCTTGATAAACCATTTTTATTGTGAAGAGGTTCTGGTAGGTATGACACATATTGCAGGAGCTCCCTCCAAATACAAGCCTGATGCCTTGAAGTGTTTTGACATACAAATCCCAGATATTTTTGTTTGTGGGCATTCCCACATCTTACAAGTGAAGCGAGATATGAATAGAAATGGGATGTTGTTCATTAATCCCGGAGCAGCGGGTCAGCATGGTTTTCATCCTACTCAAACTGCCATTCGTCTAAAAATTGAAGGTAAAAGGATTTTTGATGTAGAAATTATCGAAATGCAACGAACAAAAACCTCCAAAGTTGAATTGACATAATAAATCAGGGTTTTTAAATTTGTGATTTTATTTAAACAATCAATTATTTTATTCTAACAATTAAGAAAATGATTACAACGATTGGAGGTGGTATTGATACCTTAGATAAGGTAATAATGATGGGAGATAAAGTATTGATTCGCCCACAAGAGCTGAATGGAGTTACTCGTTCAGGATTATTTTTGCCACCGACTGTTCAAGAAAAAGAAGAAATTTTGAAGGGATATATTATCAAAGTAGGTCCAGGATTTCCGATTCCAGCTGTTCAGGAAGACGAACCTTGGAAAGACACTGACCACGTTCGTTATATTCCTTTACAAGTCAAAGAGGGAGATCAAGCCTTATTTTTAAAAAGAAATGGAATTGAAGTGGAGGTAGATTCTGAAAAGTATATGATTGTACCTCAATCGGCTATTTTGATGATTGTGAGGGAAGATTGGGCCTAAATGTGCAGTTCATAAATTATTTTAATAATTCGTGCGTTTTAGCTTGATTTTTTTTTAAACTAAAGAAATATCATTGTATTTTCGAAAAAAGTAAAAAAGTAGGTTAATCGAGTAAGTTTCAATATTTTAATAACCAAAAAAAATTTGGTCAACACGCCAACAATTATTGAAATGCACTCACAAGTAGAAGGAGACTGTCAAAGTGTGTTACAGATAGAAGATTTAAGAGCTTGGCCTTATTCTTTATGCTGTCGACAAAATGTATTTCTAATTTTTGTAAAAACACCTTTTTTTGAGCTTATTGCATCAAGCCTTTTCTCTTAGAACTTAAACATTATCAGCATTCGGCTAAATGTTTCAAGCAGAAGTAATCCATGTATTTTTACGATAAATCCAACATATTTTGACTTAATGCTAACAACAAGTAGCTTAAATCAGGACATCAAAACTTAATTCTACATTTCAACTTTATTTAGTAGTGTTACCGTTTGAAAATAAAATTGAGTCTTCAGGAAATCAAATTTTATCCATCCTATTACCGCTTTATAGATGGATAAACCATTATTAGCAGTAAGGTCATATTAGCCTAGTATGTAAAAAAATACTGCTTAGAGCCACGAAAAAACACTTTGTAGAAAAGATACGATAGCTCCTAGTTTTTAAATTTCCCTAATACCAAAGCCATTTTGGATTATGTAGATGTGTCAGAAAAATTCCTTCGAGTTAAAATAAACGGTTATTCTTTTAGTAACCCAAAGATTATATTTTGGTGTCAGCTTGCAAGTATAATGCTTTAACAGTGGCGGATGTTTAAGGTATTTGGCAGGATATTGTACCAATTTAGAACAGGTTTGATTGGATGGGGTTTATTTTAGATATTGGCGGATATCCAAATGTACGACCCCATCTTTCATCCTTAAACACAAAGCATTATAATCCTTATTTTTTTATAAATACCTAATCAGGTTGTGACCCCGTAAAGCTAAACTTTTCGGGGTTTTATTTTTTTGGTGCTACCTTTGGCTATCCTTACTCGCGAGGTCGTATCTTTAATTTCTTTTCAAGTAATTTTATGAAATACGGATTGATACTATTGTTAGTGTTTACTTTTTTTGAGGTAAATGCGCAAAACTCAAAACCCGATACTATCGGGGCTGTGCAAGAACTAGCCCCCGTTACAGTGCTATCTTCAAGAGTCCCACAAAAAGAAAATCAACTGCCTTTGGCTGTTACTCTGTTAGGAAAATCAAGGTTACAGATTGGACAAACGAGGATGTCATTATTTGAGGGGCTCAATACGGTTCCTGGAGTGTTTGCTATGAACTCCGAAAATTTTGCGCAAGATTTAAGAATTTCTGTCAGAGGATTTGGGGCAAGGGCTGCCTTCGGAATCCGTGGTTTGAAAGTAGTCTTAGATGGTATTCCCGAATCAACTTCGGATGGAACCGCAAAGCTGGGGAATGTGGACGTTGGACTTATAGAAAGAATGGAAGTGCTCAGAGGCGCCACTGCAGGAATTTATGGGAATGCATCAGGAGGCGTCATATCACTACATTCTGATGCTTTTCCTACCAAATCATTTGCCGAGGTTTTTAGCACATGGGGTAGTTATGGCTTAAAGAGATATCAACTAAAATTTGGCTCTTCGTGGGGAGCGTGGTCATTTTTAGGAAGTATTTCGCGTTTGGAAAGTACAGGTTTTCGACAGAAAAGTTCACTCGAAAGAAATCTTATCAACTTTAAAATAGGCTTTCGTGCCTCGGATGCTACCCAAATTAGCTTGTTGTCGACCTATATCGATAGCCCCAAAGCAGAAGACCCGGGTGGTTTAACCATCGAGGAGGTAAATAAAGATAGGTCTCAGGCGAGAAAAGCAAATATTGATTATAATACAACCGAATCGTTCAATCAGCTCAGAAATGCGCTTATTGTCGATCAAAAATTAGGAAGTAATAGTTTAGTCAATGTTAGAGTTTTCTTGATAAATCGGGATTTTAACACCAACCAGGCCTTTGAGACAAGCGGACAAATAGCCTTTCAAAGGGTTTTTTGGGGAGGAGGAATCGCCTATCAATATTCTAACAAAGGATATAAATTGAGAGTGGGCGCAGACTTAGAAAATCAATCAGATAATCGTCAACGATACGATAATAAACTTGGCGTTCGGAGTACCCTGAAGTTAGATCAAAATGAGCGTTTTGATAATACTGGAGCGTATATTTTGCAGGAGTTTGCCCCTTCTAAGTCATTTCGAATTGTTTTGAACACGCGATATGATTGGATAAAAATTGGGGTAAATGATTATTTTCTTTCAGATGGTAATCAGTCAGCCAATAAAAATTTCCAGCGATTTAGTCCTATGCTAGGAGTATCTTACAGTATATCAGAGCGTAATACACTTTACGCTAATTTTACAAGTAATTTTGAAACCCCATCTTTGAACGAGTTGACAAATAACCCTACAGGACAGGGGGGCTTCAATGCTGATTTGAACCCACAAAAATCACAAAATTATGAATTGGGCTATAAAGCTTGGTTTGGTAATAAAGCAAAAGTAGATTTTACGCTTTTTCAAGTAAATCTTCAAGACGAAATTGTACCTTATCAGTTGCCCAATCAAGCTGGTAGAACATTTTTCAGGAATGCAGGCGAGTCTACAAGGAGAGGGGTTGAAGTGGGCTTAAGTTATCAAGTCATTCCAGCACTGACCACTTTTCTGAACTATACTTATTCAGATTTTATCTACAAAAACTATCAGACTTTGGCGGGTACATTTTCGGGAAATCGCCTACCAGGTATTCCGAAGAATCAAGTATATGCCGAGCTGAGGTATTTTCCTAAATCAGGTATGTTTGCCGTTGCCCAGTTTCGAAGTGTAGGAGATATGTTTGCAAATGATGCAAACAATGTTTTGGTTAAGGGCTTCCAAACACTAAATCTTCGTACAGGATGGCATCATACCATGAAGGGAATAAGTGTTGAGCCTTTTGTTGGGGTAAATAATGTATTCGATTCGGTATACTTTGCCAATATTCAAATAAATGCCTCCGCCAATAGGTATTATGAACCATCGGCAGGAAGAACGATTTATGCTGGGCTAAAAATTGGATTGTAAGTTGTAGCGCAAAATTGTTTTGGATGATAGAAATTCGTAAAATATACTTATATTTGTGCCCATAATAAAAATACTGGGGACGACCGGTATTGACAGCTTGTGTATTCTGATAGTAAGCACGTCGGGAGTAGGGTAGACCTCCTGTGAAAAATCAACTCAAACAATAACTGGCAACACTTCGTATGCCATGGCAGCTTAATTCCTAATTTAGGATAAGTCATAGGTCGCTATCAACTAGGTTGAAGCCTCCTGCCACATCCCTCCATGCCAAACTCTGCCGTGTGGAATTGGGGTGACGACATGCAGAGTCGGGTTTTGCTGATGTCTCTGAGTAAAATCTAGTATACCGAGTCTAAGGATTTTTTTTGGTCCGGCTTGAACCAAGATTTTCCCGACAATTAATCAAGACTAAACGTGTAGAAAGCTATGAGTTTCCTTGTCTGGACGAGAGTTCGAATCTCTCCGTCTCCAC
>NZ_JBMLSD010000233.1:0-10283 GCF_049240685.1 Flectobacillus sp. | reverse complement strand
AAGTATTCAAAATTATTATTTGAATACAAAATTAAGCTAAAAAAGCATTATTGAGTCTATTTGTCTACATTTTTTATTTTAAAATAAAAAATGTAGACAAATAGACTCTAGGCAAATGAGTATTAGGTTTAAACTACTTATTAGACAAAACAGGGTTTTCTAGTTCAAGACTTAGTCTTGAACCCATTTTTTTAACAGTTTGAAACTGTCTTTACAAAACTCAATAAAAAAGATAACCTAAAGGACGCTTTATCGTTTTGTACAACAATCAGAGGTTTAAAAGATTTGGGAAGTATACAAAGATAACTTTCTGCGGAAGGCTTAAATCCGAAGCCCCAAAGTATTAAGCAAAAGGCCAAACTTTGTGCTTGATTAAATACGATTGTTCTTTATCTTTGCAAAAATGGTCTTTTTTAAAGGCTATTTTTTTTACAATCGTTATTTTTATAAAAATATAACGATTGTGAATTTATTACTTATTAAATTTTGAAAAATCACTTCCCTCAAAAATTGTAAAAGACCTTGAAATAGTGCCTTGTGAGTAGGCATTAAAGATAAAAACTTTACATCGAAATGTTTTTAAAACTATAACGATATGAAAAAACTGTTTACTGTTATAAGTTTATTAACTTTTTATCAAACATACAGTCAAACTACCAAAGATACCACAACGCATCTATCGGAGATTGTCGTAACGGCCTCTCGTTTGCCAATGTCGATTATGAAATCGCCTGTGAGTATTGAGTTATTGGACGCTCGTGCCATCAAATCATCCCCTGCACCAAGCTATTTTGAAGCAATCGAAAATCTGAAGGGTGTACAATTGCTTACCTCTAGTTTGGGCTTCAAGGTATATAATACACGCGGATTTGCCAATCCTACCAACGTACGATTTGTTCAGTTGGTAGACGGAGCCGATAATCAAGCCCCTCACATTGGAGCACCAATAGGGAGCGCATTGGCACCTACCGATTTGGATATCGACCGTGTGGAGCTTATTCCCGGAACGGCCTCGGCTTTGTATGGCATGAATGCCTTGAATGGTATGGTGCAAATTTTATCTAAAAACCCTTTCGATTATCAAGGTTTTTCTTTTCAACAAAAAACTGGAGTTAATCATTTGGGTGATGCCAATACCGCTGCACAACTTTTTACTGAAACTTCTTTGCGATGGGCAAAAGCTTGGAATAACCAATGGGCAATCAAGCTCAATCTCAATTATCTAAAAGGAAATGACTGGATTTCTGACAACAATCAAGATTTGAATCCTAATGGGAATGCCTCTCTAGGTTTGCTTGGTGCCGACAACCCTGCTTATGATGGCATTAATTCTTATGGTAACGAGTCGTCTAATCGTCAGACTTTGACACTCGGGGCAAAACGTTATTCTATTGCCCGTACAGGGTATACCGAAAAGGATATTGCCGATTTTTCTATCCAAAACATAAAGGCCGATTTGACCATTGGCTTCAAACCTAGTGCGAATTCTGAACTGGATTACAGCTTTCGAATGGGGTATCTCAATAATATTTATCAGCGCACCAATCGCTTTAGGTTAGATAATTATTGGGTATCGCAGCATACGCTTACCTTCAAAAACAAATCTCTGATTCTTCGTGGCTACATGACCACAGAGAATACAGGAGATTCTTACAATATTCGTTCGATGGCCGAAAATATCGACCGTAGTTTTAAGACAGACGCACAATGGTTTAAAGATTTTAGTACTGCATTTTTGGCAAGTACGCAAGCGGGTATCACTACCACGCAGGCATTAAAAGAGGCAAGGCTCAAAGCAGATGCTGGTCGACCACAACCACATACTGCAGAATTTGAGACTTTAATCAAAAAACTTGGCGATATCAATAACTGGGATATTGGTGCTGCCTTGAGGGTAAAGTCATGGATGTATCATGCTGAGGGGCAATACAACCTGACTGAGGAGGCCTTAAGTTCTTGGAAAGACCGATATGGAATAAATATCTTGTCGGGTTTTGATTACCGACTTTATCAGGTGTATCCTGATGGCAATTATTTTATAAATCCAGTAGAGCCTGGGAAAGATTTGACCTATTACAAATACGGTGCTTTTACGCAAGTGACAAAGTCGTTGATAGATAATAAATTACAGGTAAATTTGAGTATCCGTGCCGATAAAAACCAATATTACGATTGGCAGTGGAATCCACGATTAGCCATAGTATTTTCGCCGACCGACGACCAGAATTTTCGAGTATCAATCCAAAATGGATACCGATTTCCAAGCTTATTTGAGGCTTTCTCTAATGTGAATAGTGGAGGTGTCAAGCGGGTGGGAGGTTTGCCCGTGATGTCGAAGGGTATTTTCGAAAATTCTTATTACAAAACCTCTATTGATGCTTTTCAGGCCGCAGTTACGAGCGATGTCAATACCAAGGGCTTGACGGTGGCACAGGCCATTGAAAAGAATAATGGTTTAGTGAAAAAAAATGATTATACCTATCTCAAACCCGAAAGAGTTAACAGTTTTGAAATAGGATATAAAGGTAATTTTTTGAATAAAAGACTCCTTATCGATGTAGATTTTTATTATAATGTTTACCAAAACTTTATGGCTCAGGTAGAAGTATCTACCATAAAATCTGGTTTTACGAATGGAGATTCTTTGGCTTATTATCTCAACGACCGAACCAAGCAAGACCGTTATCGTTTGTGGACGAACTCCAAAAGTAGGGTTTATAATTATGGGACTAGTATTGGTGCACGCTATCAGTTTTATAAAAGCTTTGTGATGAATAGCAATATATCTTTTGCTAAACTAGACAGAAAAGAAACCAATGATGGTTTGGAGGAGGCGTTTAATACACCACAGTGGATTGTGAATGTGGGGTTTTCGAATCGTAATTTGGGTAAAGGCTGGGGGATGGCTTTGAACTATAAATGGCAAGATGCATTTGTTTGGCAATCGTCATTAGCAACAGGCGTAGTGCCTTCTTACAGTACAGTCGATGGACAAGTGAGCTATGAGTTCAAAAATCAACCTGTGGAGCTAAAATTAGGTGCAACCAATTTGCTCAATCAATATTATTACAACTTTTTGGCAGGGCCAAGTGTTGGAGGTTTTTATTATTTGAGTGCGACGCTGAAGCTTTAGAAAAATTATTCGGCAATTTATTTCTGCTAAGATGAAAATCAAACTTAGTAGAAATGTTTGGTTTAAAAAATAGAAAAACGTTATTAGTCTGATTACTGGACAAAATTGAATTCTCTAGTTCAAGACTAAGTCTATACACCTGAATCACACTTTCTCATTTTGTTCCCGATAGGCATTATACTGTATGCCTTGAGCGAGAAGTAGCAACGTATAATTAAACATTTTGTAATTGCCAACCGACTATTCCCGCCAAACTCAGGTATCATCTCAAAAACTTACTTTATTATGATAATATTGTAGGGCTAATGTCTTTAAAATCAATAAATAATACTTTTTTAACAGTTGTAGAATCTTCTCTTTAGAATGAGGCTATATTCGGTTTGACTTATATTTAATTTTATTAAATGAGTAAATTTATCTAAATTGTGTGTTAAAATAAATCTATATTCCTTGAGAATGATGTTTTACATTCATCTCCTAAAACGAATTAATAATGTTAACGCAATTTGTTAATTTTTGTACTAAATCTGCAATAAGAGTATCACTGGTAGTTAGTTTAATTAGTATTTTGTATGCTTTTCCTCAGTTCGAAAAGCTGTCAAAAGATCCTAGCGATTTGTTTTTGACTATTTTGCAGAAGCAAATTCAAAATCCATTTAAGCCATTGGCCGAAACCCAAGTGGTGGCTTATGGTCCAAACAGAGCCTTTCGTCTGACTGCTCCAATAATTGGTCAACTATTCAGAAATCAATCTATCAATACTCAGGCCATCGGCATTTGGGTATTTGGCGTATTGGCGGGATTGAGTTTCTTCTATATGCTGTATCGCTATCTATTAGAAAAGTATGGTTCCAAAGAAAAAGCATTTTATTTTACCCTAGGATCATCACTTCTTTTTGTAGGTAACTCATTTTTTTTCGACATGGAATGGTTTATCTCTTTTGCCTACTTCTTTATTCTGGCAGCCATGTTGAGTAAAAATCCTATACTTTCGGTGGTATGTTTGTTATTTGCTTTCCTTACCGACGAGCGTGCCTTTATTGCATCGTTCTGTGTTCCTTTCTTTTGGGTTCATGGCGATAATCGTAAGTTGTGGCCGAGTCTGCTGACTTATGGCGTAGGAGTGGTCATTTATTTAGCAATTTACTTGACTTTAAAGTATCATTTTCATTTGGGATATGCTACAACCAATGACTTTTTTACAAGAATTTTAGATCAGTTTAATGTGATTCCGATGACATTAATGTTGTCAATCAAGAGTTACTGGTATTATTTAATTTTCTTTTTTGTTCCGCTCAATGGTCGGATGCCAATCCTTCATCGATTAGCAGTTTTGGGCGCAATTGCAGTGTTAATATTCTTTTCTGTTTCTATTGCAGATACTACTAAATCCCTTTCGTTTTTATTTTTCTATGCTTTTAGCTTTTACTGTATTGCCGAAAATCAAATCTCAGCTAAAGAAGTGCGCGCTGTGACAATGGCGGCTTTGTTTATTCCTTCTTATATTTTTATTGGTTGGACTTATGGATTTGTATCTCCGATTGGGTACAAACAAGCCACAAATTTGTTGGCTAGAGCTATTACTCACTTTAAGAAGCCATAAGTAAATTAAGTAAGTGGGCAAAATTTTTAGGCATAAGGCAAGGAGTGTTAAATAGCTTTTTCGTAACTATATATAGGCTATGCCGATTGCCAATAGCTGAAAGCCGAAAGTTCGAAATTTGAATTTAGCAAATTGAAAATGTGAAAGGTTGACAATGAGAGGCTTTTGTTCACAATTTATCACTAGTTGTATACGAGTGTTGCTAAAAATATCTATTTCGAATATCGGATGTGAGATTTCGGAGGTATAATTTTCTTTATTTTCTAGAAAAAGAAAAGTATTTTACTTTATTTCCAAAACCCCAAATCTGCAATTGTTAGAAAGCCTTCGTACAGTTCTAACTCGTAATTCAGCATTCATAATTATCATATTAGATTTTACTTGGCAAAAGGTACAATCGTAGAGACGCAATGATGGCGTCTCTACGATTGGAATATATTGCATAATTGGCCTGTTCATATTGCCAAACCAAAAGAGAAAATAATACCAAATTTGTTACAAATTCTTAAACGCATCTAACTCTAGTATCGATTTTGGTTTGAAAGGTTCAAGGCTTTTGGTTTCTATCACGTCAAAGTTTCGAATATCTACATAATCGTTAAATTCTTCGCTAGTGTTGACAATAACCCCACCCAACAAGAAAATACGCTCGCAATGAAATTCATTGAGGCTCATGCTTACCAGCTTTTTTATTTGCTTGTCTATAGCCGTATAAGTATAGTCAGTAATGGCCTTTTTGGGGTTTTTGGAAGTTAGAATCTTGTGTTTGAAAGGCATTAAAGTTTGTTCAAGTTGAATTTGCTGGTAATCATAGTGAACACTTTGTGGTACGTAAGTATCTACATCATCATCACTCTGAAATCGTTCGAGTGCCAACATCAAAGCCCCACACGAGTTAGTTAATCTTTTTTGACCAATGCGGCGCATCATACCAAGATCACCTTCGTCGGTGATACCGATATGTGGACCATAAAAAATAAAAGCATCTCCACCATCGGGGATATGATGCGAAAAAGCCACCATTCCTGTAAAACCCGAATAGGGCAAGCCCCCTAATCCTCCCATTGTGAACGGTCTTGATAGTACGCGACGGAAGTCGGTGGATACATTGACGTCATCTGAACAGACCGATGTGGCAAAAAGCATTTTTTTTAAATCAGAATTATACTCTTTTTCAAGAAGCGTTAAATAGCTTTCGGTAATATCATCACCGCTTTTGGCATTCGGATAATGAGCAGTTACTTTTTTAGTGATTGCCATAGTTGATTTTTGTGATAAAAACAGTAAAAATTAGACTTCCTATCGTTTTAAAGATGGTAGTGTGTATGTGGCTTTACTGCATTAAAAGAAAGATAGGCGCAATTGAATTTCGAATTTACCAATTTTTCATCAGAGACTAGAGATTCAGGCTAAATTGTCTTTAACTTTCAAAAAAATCATTTAAACGTTACAAAAAATATACAATAATTCATGAAAAAGTCTAAAATCCTCTTGTCAATCCTATTATCTGCTGGTTTGGTTTCAAAATCATATTCACAAAAAATACTCACCAAAATTTGGGAAACAGATACGCTGATTTCGACTCCCGAATCGGTAGTTTATGAACCAAAGGATAAATCTTTATATGTAACTTGCATCAATGGGGCACCTGTAGCAAGCAATCAGCAGAGTTTTGTCTCAAAATTAGATTTAAACGGTAAAATTATTCAATTAAAAGTAACTGAAAATCTGCATGCAGTAAAAGGGCTGGATGTTATGGACGGAAAAATCTATGTTGCAGAGATTTTCAAATTGGTTGAAATTGATGCTAAAACAGGCAAAGTTTTACACAAATATGAAGTTCCGAATGCTACATTTTTGAATGGGGTAAGTGTTGATAAGAAAAACAAAATTGTGTACTTCACGGATATGCGTTCTGATAGAATTTGGAAATTGGAAAAAGGACAGTTGGTAAAAGTAGCAGAAGGCGAACCTTTGAAAACCCCCAATGGTGTGTTTTTTGAGCAGGATAAACTAATTATTGGAAACGGCGATGGAAAAGTATTAGCCTTCAACCTAAAGACTCAACAGTATTCCACCATTGCGGAGGGAATGGAAAAACTTGATGGTATTTTGTCGGATGGACAAAAAGGCTATTTTGCTACCGAGTGGAGAGGGAAAATCTGGCATATCAGCCCAGAAGGCAAAACGCAATTGTTGTTGGATACCGTAGATGCCAAAATGAATACCGCTGATATTGAATATATCCCTAATCAAAAATTATTGTTGGTACCAACTTTCTGGAAAAATAAAGTAATAGCGTATAAAGTCAACTAAATTTTTTTGGAGTATTCTCCCAAAAACTTTGCACAAATAGCAATCTTTCAAATCCACAACTTTTATTCTTAAAAAAATCAAACTATCCAACTATTTATCATGAAAAAACAACTTTTATTACTTTGCTCACTCCTCGTATGGGGGATTCAATTGGCTGTGGCGCAGGAAGTACCCAAAGAACTAGAAAACATTATTTCACCTGAAATTAATGCCGACAAAACGGTTACATTTCGATTCTACGCGCCTAAGGCAGATACCGTGAAAATAAGTTCAGATTTTTTGCCACCAGTTAAAGTCATGAGTCGATTTGGCATTGTCGATGGTCCGGGCACTATCAACTTGACAAAAGATAAAAATGGACTTTGGACCTACACCTCCAAGCCACTAGAATCTGAGTTATATAGTTATACATTTGTAGTGGATGGTGTTCAGACTACCGACCCCAATAATCCCTATGCGCTAAGAAATTCGGCTTCGATGACCAATATTTTTATGGTGGATAAAGGCCGAGCAGATTTATACAAAACCAACGAAGTACCACACGGAACTGTAACACACAATTGGTATCCGTCGGTGGGGTTAAAAATGAATAGAAGAGTAACAATCTACACACCAGCAGGGTATGAGCAATCGAACGAAAAATATCCTGTTTTGTATCTTTTGCATGGCGCTGGTGGCGATGAAGAATCTTGGGCTACGCATGGGCGAGCTATTCAAATTTTGGATAATTTAATTGCGCAAGGCAAAGCCAAGCCTATGATTGTGGTGATGCCTAACGGTAATGTAGTACAAGATGCTGGCTATGGCTATGGGAAAGACGGCTTTTATAAGCCACAATTCTTATTACCTCAATCGATGAATGGCGTTTATGAGGCTAATTTTATGGATATTGTCAGTTATGTAGAAAAGACTTTTCGAGTAAAAAATAACAAAGAGAACCGAGCTATCGCAGGTTTGTCGATGGGAGGATTTCATACTATGCATATTAGTAGATACTATCCCAATACTTTCGATTATGTTGGCTTGTTTTCAGCAGCTATTATACCTCGCGAAGATGCGACGGGTAAAGTTTATAGTAATTTAGACGAAACGCTGAAAATACAAAAAAACAACGGTTTCAAACTTTATTGGATTGCCATCGGCAAAGACGATTTCTTGTATCAGGCTAATGTAGATTTTAAGAAAAAACTAGATGGAATAGGCTTAAAATATGAATACCTAGAAACAGGAGAGGGGCATATTTGGAAAAACTGGAGAATCTATCTTGCCGAATTTGCACCAAGATTGTTTAGATAATCCACACATGAGTCATCCCCAATTTAGCGATTATGTTAAAATTTAGATTCTCCAAGTAGGGACGCAATGCTTGCGTCAATTTTGCGTTTCAGTCTCAATGCTTGCGTCTCTACTGCTAGAATACTAATCATTCTTCATTCAATCCCTAAATCTGGGATGACTCATGTTTGTGTTAAAAATCAGTTAGTGCTAATCCTTTAAGAGTGAATCTTTTGGTAAAAAATAAGTTAAATTAACCTTCCAAAATTATCCAGAAACTTAAGCTCCTTTAACCAATTTCTACCCGAATCAACCAATTCAATGTTACTTCATTGGAACTCTTTGCCCTGCATTGGCTGTAATATCTACAAACAAACATATTATTGCCAAAAATATCATGAACTACCTAGCATATAAAACTTTATTCGAAGAGATTTTATCAGCCGAAACACCTGCTGCTCCCTACGACAAACCAGATTATCTGAACTACACCAAGCTTAATCAGTCAAGAATGAAGCGTTGGGATAAGCATTTGGTATTGTCAGAGGCTATTTTGGGTAAACTCCAAGAAATTACATCGCCACAGCATTGGATTATCATTACCGAACCTTGGTGCGGCGATGCAGCGCATATTGTGCCATTTTTGATTAAAATTACAGAGCAAAATCCACTCCTGACTTATGAAATTCAACTGAGAGATAGTGAGCCATTTCTGATTGAGCAATATCTGACTAACGGAAAAAGCAAAAGTATTCCGAAGCTGATAGTAAGAGACGAAAAAGGAAGAGATCTTTTCGTATGGGGACCTCGCCCCGAAGGTGCGCACTTGTTGATGGAAGAATTACAAGAAGCAAAGGCGGATTTTGAAACCATAAAAATCAAATTACAAAACTGGTATAACGACAATAAAGGAGAGGAAATTTGTAAGGAATTAGCTCATTTGATTAGATAAGCTTTTCTTTGTGATTTGGGCTTTCAGCTTTGGGCATTCGGCAAAAACTTGGCTGTCGTTACTAAAAAAACATGTAACACTCTTTGCCTGTTGCCCAAAACCGAGTACTTAAATTTACTTTTGTGTAAGTAAAAGGAAAGATTAAATTAATAGTATCTATGAGGTAAAATTTGACCATAATCTTTTGATTATGAATATTTTCAGGTAATCAATGTGCTGTTAACTGATAACGTTTTCCTACTTATTTACTTATTACTTATAGATTGTTTAAATAGACTAACATGATAAATATTAATTCTGAAATAACTTTTCCTTTAGAGAATACCCTTTTTTCATTTGCACTAGAATCGGAAGCTGCCGATGTTTTTGAAGGACAAAATGTAGTATTTACTGGAATTGGAAAAGTAAATGCTGCCTACGAACTAACCAAAGCTATTCACCAACAAAAGCCTGCGCTGATTGTCAATCTTGGAACCGCTGGAAGCAACTATTTTGCCAAAGGCGAAGTGATTTGCTGTACCAAATTTGTCCAAAGAGATATGGATGTGCGTGGGCTGGGCTTCGAATTATATGAAACACCGCTCTCGGGCGTACCTCCTTTATTAGAATATGGTTTGGAAATGGAAACGCTAAAATTAGGTATTTGTGGTACAGGTGATAGCTTTGAAATGGGGCATGCCGAAACCATTTATAATGTGGTTGATATGGAAGCATACGCATTAGCGCTGATTGCGAAGAAAGAAAATATCCCATTTTTATGCCTAAAATACATTTCGGATGGTGCCGACGACAATGCTGCCGAAGACTGGACAGAACAAGTTCATAAAGCTGCAATGGCCTATGGGAAATTATTGAAGATTTTGAAATAAACCTTTCTTATGGTACAGATTATTCATAAACTTGATAGTACTAAATAATCGTGCAGCATTAGATTTAAGTACTCGGCTTACGGCTTTCAGCTTTGGGCATTCGGCAAAAGCATATCTATTGTTACTAAAAACAAT
>NZ_JBMLSD010000232.1:0-21771 GCF_049240685.1 Flectobacillus sp. | reverse complement strand
TAGGTCTTTATCATTTTATAAAAAACACCTTTTTTTCTTTAGCTTACAGCGTAATGCCTAAAGCCTGAAAACTTAAATTTTATTTTGTGTCACTTATTCTTGTTTAAACAGCGCTGACAAGCTTTTGGTTTTTATCCTAAACCCCCAAACCGTTACATGCTTTTATTTTTTATACTTGGGTATTTATCGATTAACTTATTGGTAGGCTGGTGGGCTTCTAGCAAAATATCGAGTACCGAAGATTTTGTACTGGCTGGTCGAGGGCTATCATTTGGGCTTTCGGCGATGGTTACATTTGCTACTTGGTTTGGCTCAGAAACGATGATGGGCGCACCCGCCGAATTTATTAATCATGGTATTTTAGGAGTGATTGAGGAGCCTTTTGGAGCGGCCTTGTGTTTGATTTTGGTGGGTTTGTTTTATGCCAAAATTTTTTATAATCTAAATATTCTTACCTTTTGCGATTATTTCAAACTAAGATACGGCGTTGCGGCAGAGTATGTTTCGGCCTTCTTGATGGTACCATCTTATTTTGGGTGGATTGCAGCTCAATTAATCGCAATGGGAACGGTACTAGAGGTGGTTATTGGTTGGCCACTCTATATAGGAATTTGGGTTAGTGCAGTATTAGTAATGATTTACACCTTAATGGGTGGTATGTGGTCGGTATCTGTCACTGACTTTTTTCACAATATTTTACTAATAATTGGTCTGATTATTCTGACGATAGTAATGCTACACAAAACGGGTGGAATTAGTCCTGTTTTGGCTTCTACCCCAAAAGACTTTTTCCGCATCGTACCCAAACGATTTAGTTTTCTTGAATCAGCCTCTTATCTTACTGCGTGGATTACAGTAGGGTTGGGGTCAATTCCTCAGCAAGATATCTTTCAAAGAGTAATGGCCTCAAAGGATGCCAAAACAGCCGTTCGTTCGTCGGTTACAGCGGGTTTTTTATACTTATCTGTAGCAATGCTTCCATTGTTCATTGCTCTTATGGCCAAATTCCTTCATCCTGAGCTTTTACAGCAAGATGCCCGTATGATAATTCCAAACATGGTTATGGAACATACCAATTCTTTTGTTCAAATACTGTTTTTTGGAGCGTTAATTTCTGCGGTTTTGAGTACTACTAGTGGAGCTATTTTGGCACCTGCTTCGGTAATTGGAGAAAATATCATAAAGCCGCTATATCCTCAGCTTACCGACAGGCAATTGTTGTTTGTTATACGCTGTTCGATTGTGGTTGTTACCTTAGCAAGCATTTGGATGGCTACTTCACGACAAAATATCTTTGAGTTAGTGGGAGAATCCTCGGCATTTAGCCTTGTGTCGTTGTTTGTACCTTTGACAGTAGGATTGTACTGGAAAAAAGCTAACACCACTGGCTGTATTGCCTCCATGATACTGGGGTTTGCCTCGTGGGTTGTCTGCAATTTTGTATGGGAAACAGAATTTCCAGCTTCATTAATAGGGCTTTTGGTTAGCTGGATAGCCATCTACGTCGGGTCGTATATTCCAATTAAGTCTACAAGAGCCTAATTGGAATAATACTTCGACATATAATGTTTGGCATCAAATGTGAAGGTTTTTATAGATTTTTTACGACCTAAACAGTACTACTGTTGTAAGCTCTTGTTGTAAGGATGTTGCTTTATATCGAAAAAATAACCTATTTACCTAATATTTGTCATCTTCATCACGGATATCATCCCCGAGGAGACCTTTACCAAAACGTTTGAGACCGTCAATCCAAGAGCTTGATTTTTTGGGTGTTTTAGGCTCTTTTTCTCTTTCTTGTTCTCTTTTTCGCTGCGTGTTAGATTGTACCGTAACAGGAGGAATCACCTTAGGTTCGGTTTTGCGTAAAATCTTATAACTATCCTCACGCTCGTCAATCGAACGAAGTCCGTTCCATACCAAACCAACCGCAGTGGCGAAAGAAGGGTTTTTCACATCCTCAGAGACAGAGCGGCCCAAATTTTCGTTAGGATAGCCCAATCTTACATCACGACCCGTTACCTTTTCAAATAATTCACAGATATTAGGCATTTGCACTGAGCCTCCTGTAAGAACAATTCCACATGACAGTCTATTTCCGAATCCTGAGCGACTAATTTCTGCAACTACAAGCGCAGCAATTTCTTTTAAACGCTCCTCAATGATGATAGAAAGATTTTTTACTGAAACCACTTTAGGCTTACGTCCATTGATACCTGGGATTGAGATAGTTTCTTCGAATGGCACTTGCGAAGCCAATGCATTTCCAAATCTTACTTTCATGACTTCAGCGTGCTCGTTAGAGACATTACAGCCTTGCTCGATATCGGCGGTAATGATATCGCCAGCATAAGGCAATACCGAAATGTATCGAACGATGTTTTTGTAAAAGATAGCAATTTCGGTAGTACCGCTACCTATATCTACCAATGCTACACCGCTTTTCTTTTCCTGTTCAGACAATACGGCCAATGAAGCTGCCAAGGGAGAAAAAACCAAGCCACCTTCTATTTCCATTTTCTCTTTTGCACGCTCTATACATCGCTTCGTTTTATCTAATGTAAGCGTAGGAGAAGTAATCATCAAAAAATCACCCTGTAGTTTCAATCCACTAATACCTACAGGTTCTTGAATACCCGTACTAGAGTCAACTACATACTCTTGCGGTAAGGTATGAACAATAGAATTACCCTGAGAGATAAAAGTTCTCTCAGCGTCACTTGCTACTTGGTCAACATCGGTTACTGTAACCTCCTCGCCAGAGGTGTTACGAGTAATCATGGCTTTGTGTTTAATACCCACTATATTTGGCCCTGCGACACTGGCTATAACCCCACGGATATCGATATTGGCTTGTTGCTCAACCTGCATAATCGCGCTTCGAACGGCGTCGATTGTTTTGTTGACGTTCAAAACAACACCCTTCGAAACCTGACCAGTGGTATCAGCCTTACCCAAGCCTAATATCTCTAATTTACCCATGTTGTCGAGTCTACCAGCGACAATGCTTACCTGCTTGCTACCTATGTCCAATCCAACAATTATCTCACTCATGCGATTTAGAAGTTTTAGTGATCCTTCAGTCAATAAACCCCAGTATAAATGTAATAGCAAAAACTACATAATACGCCTCTTACCTACAACATTATTGATTAAAAACTGAAAACCTTATTCACAAACAATCTGATTCTTATATTTAACACTTATTTTTTTATAATAATCCCAACCTTTCACGGGCAAGATTTCTTTATATAAAATCTTTATTTTTTTAAATTTAGCTTCTAAATCTATGGCTAATCCTAGTTCAATAAAATGATTCCCAAATTCAGGTATTAAGGTAATACCTCCATCTTTTTCTACTATTAGCTGCGTAATCTGAGATTTCCAGAACTCATCATCTCTAATAAATTTAATTAAGTCGATGATGGGTTTACTTTGCATCTCTTTAAGAGATTTTTTTCCTTTAAAGTAATCTCCCGAAACTAGCAATACTCGCTCGGTATGGTGTGGCGATAGTCCAATCATTGAACCATCCTCTACCAAATAACTGTCGTATTGTGTATGATTGGGACTTTTGCTCGACAAGATTCTTGCTATTGGAGTATGCTCTTGTACTGTTATTGTCATTTGACCACTCAAATCTTGGTGCACCTGACATGACTTAATCAAAGGATTGGCTAAAACTTTTTTCTCGATTGCTTTAAAATCTATCCGACTAAAAGGCTTACCTTGAGGATTTTCGTTGGGCACACCTGTGACTACATTCTGAACATCATACTCTTTTACAAGTAGGTTTTTGTTATTACTTTCTACTACAACCTTAATCTCTTTACATTTTTGTTTGCTGTGAATTAAATTAGCTCCAAAAATGGCAGCTGCAACTGTCACCACCGATACGATAAACACTACAGTTCTCTTTAGTCGTACATTTAGTGGCAAATCAATAAGGGGTTTGAGTGTCTACTTCTTTAGTATTTTTTAGCCAAGAAGTTAAGGCTACAAGATTTACACGAAATTAGTATTTTTTTCTTATGTTTTACTTAAGATGATTTTTTTAAAATTTTTAATATGTTAAAAAATCCTGTTTTAATCAACGAATTTTCAATGCTAATGCAATAAATTAGTGATTAAAATAAAATATTCAAAATATTTTTTTATAGTAGACGCCTATTTTTTTATTGAGCGGTTAACATCTCCTTAATCGAACTCAAAAGTGTGTCGATATCTCCAGCGCCAATTGTGACAAGTAAGTCCAAATCTTTGGATTTCAGAATATCCAACAAGGTTTCTTTCGTAACCATTTCTTTATTTTGTAGAGTTACTTTATCAAAAATAATTGAGGATGTAACACCCTCTATTGGTAACTCGCGGGCAGGATAGATATCTAAAAGTAATAACTCATCTGCAAGGCTTAGACTTTCGGCAAATCCCTCCTGAAAGTCTCTTGTTCTTGTAAATAAATGTGGCTGAAATACTGCAGTCAACTTGCGAGATGGATACAGCGCCTTTACAGAACGTAGAAAAGCCTCAATTTCTGTTGGATGATGTGCATAATCATCGATAAAAACAATATTGTCTTGGCGCAAATGGTATTCGAATCTTCGTTTTACTCCTTTGAATGTATTGATACCCTCCCGAATTTCATCAGCACTCAATCCTACCGTAAAACAGGCAGCAGTGGCAGCCAATGCATTTTCTACGTTATGAAAGCCAGGTGTGAGCAGCTTACAATCTTTGATTTCGCCTTCGGGATATACAATATCAAATACCATTTCGGCATTTTCGATGCGAAGGTTACTTGCACGATATTGCCCTTCATTCAACGAAAATTCAAAGGATGTTGGAGTGTAGCTTTCTAAAGCAAGACCTTTTCTTTGAAAAAGCTTACCTCCTGCTTTAATTTGACCAACAAACATTCTGAAAGACTCAAGAACATGATTATGGTCACCATAAATATCCAAATGATCAGCATCTGTAGAGGTCACTATCGCAACATCAGGATAAAGTGTTAGGAAGGAACGGTCAAACTCATCGGCCTCAATTACACATGCTAGAGGATTGGCAACACTACTAATCAAGAAATTTGTACCATAGTTTTGTGTAATGCCGCCCAAAAATGCCGTAATATCTCTATCCGCATTTTTGAGAATATGAGCAATCATCGATGAAGTAGTGGTTTTGCCATGAGTACCTGCAACTGCAATGGTAAACATATTTTGGGTTAGAAAGCCCAAAACCTGAGAACGCTTCATCAAGGTAAAGCCATTTTCTTGAAAATAAATCAACTCTGTATGATTTTTCGGAATAGCAGGAGTATATACCACCAGCGTTTGTGAGGTATCCGCTAAAAATTCGCTCGGAATCTGAGCTACATCATCTACAAAATGAATCTGTGCTCCCTCCTTTTCTAAGGCTTGTGTCAATGGTGTAGCTGTTTTGTCATATCCTGCCAACTGATATCCATTGGCAATAAACCAACGAGCAATGGCCGACATCCCGATGCCACCTATTCCTAAAAAGTATACGTATTTGAGTTGTTGTAAATTCACGATACAGTTTTTGGTTAAGTAGTAGGAAAGATTAAATTAACAGTATATCTGAGGTAAAATTCGACTATCACCTTTTGATTATGAATGCCTTCAAATAACCATCATACTGTTAACCAATAAGGTTTTCCTACTTAATGTTAAATAAGTAATAAAATTAATTTTCTAGACTTTAGGTTGAAAACCTAGTGTTGATATTCAATCACAACATTTTTTTTATTGCCACGACAAGTAGGGTTCAATACTTAGTCTCGAATTGTAATAACGAGGGTCGTCTGTAACCTCAGTATGTACCCATGTAGGTTTGTCAAACATTTCCGTTTCTGACTTAAGCTCTATTTCGGCAACGATTAGCCCCTCATTAGCACCTTTAAATACATCCACTTCCCAAGTCTTATCTTGATGGGTAATCAAGTACCTGTATTTTTCAATATTTTGTTCGGTAAAGTTTTCTAACAAAGCTAGTGCCTCATGTTTGGGTATCTCATACTCAAATTCCAAGCGACTCATTCCATGGGTTTTTCCTTTGATAGTAATAAAACCTTTGTCGTTGGTAGCCCGAACTCTTAACGTTTTATTAGGGTCGGTAGAAATATACCCTTGTTTTAAGAAGTTTGGTATTGGTTTATCTAATGCGTCCCATAATTCATGATGTACCAAAAACTTTCTTTCTATTTCTACAGCCATGATTATAGTTGTTTTACTGCTTCAATAATTTTAATCTGTTCGAGTACTAGTTCGGGTTTGATGATTAGCTCAGTACCTTCTGTAATAGCTTCGTATAAATTTTGAAAAAGCAATCCCCAGTTTCCTACCTCTGTCTCTACTTTTCCTTTTATTACAACATCTCCAATATTTGAATAAATTAGACCTTGATTTTCGGCAGGTTCAACTCCAAATTCAGGCATTCCAGGAAGTAAACCCGCTTTGAGATGGTCTTCTTGTTGATCTATTCCATATTTCACAAACGAACCCGCCGTACCATTGATTCTGTATCGTGGGCTTTCTTCTCTTACTAATAAACTCGAAGATAACTTTACCGTCATATTTTCATAAGACAAATACACATCAAAAGCATCGTCTATCTGTGAACCTGCACGCTGAGTGTAGGTTTGTCCCCAAACTCTTAGCGGTAAACCAAATAAAACCAAGGCTTGATCTAGAATATGAGGACCAAGGTCATAAATGATACCACTTCCAGGAGAGGGGGTTTCCTTCCATTTTTTGGGATTGAGTACAGGCTTAAAACGGTCATATCTTACCTCGTAACTTACGACATCGCCTAATAACTTTGCCTTTAATATTTTTTGAACCGTCAAAAAATCTGAATCAAACCTTCTATTTTGAAATACAGATAAAACTTTATTTTGTTGCTTTGCTAGCAGTATAAGCTCTTCTGCCTCTTTACTTGTACTTGCGAGAGGCTTTTCAACCAAAACGTGTTTGTTGGCCAACAGAGCTTTTTTGGCATATTCATAATGCGTTGCATTGGGACTAGCAATACTCACCAAGTCAATAGAGGAGTCGGTCAATACATCTTCAAAAGAGGACACCACACAAACATCTGGGTAGAGCTGCTTGGCTATCGGATTACTAGTTACAATTGTTGTGAGCTTGTAATTTGGATTAGCAACTATAAATGGTGCTTGCAAAAAGCGCCCAGACAATCCAAACCCCACTAGTGCAATATTTATCATATTTTTTGTCAAAAAATTCTTGAATACAAATAGCTGACTAAATTTCAACGCTTTACAAAAAGCAAAACTTATGCAAATTTGGCTTTGGTCTAAAAATCACTTCTCTTTTATCTCGTTTAGCTTACGGCTTCAAAACAAAATCATTAAAACATTTTTACTTAATATCTATTGCATAAGCCCCTAAATCAAATTATGCACTATTCGTCAGCTTCTACATTCTTACAGTCGAACGTGCAGGTAAATTGATAACTATTTTACTAATCCCAACACTTGTTGTGCTATTTCGACGGCAGCATTAGGTTTTCCCAATTTTAGGATATTTTCGGTAAGTATATTTTGTTTTGTCTTGTCTTGAAGAAGTCCTAAGGCTACTTTCACTAGTTCTTCTCTTGCTTGAATATCCTTTACAAGTATTGCAGCATGGTTTTCTACCAAGCTCATCGCATTTTTTGTTTGGTGGTCTTCGGCCGCGGTAGGTAATGGTACCAAGATTGAAGGTTTTCCTGCCAAACAAAGCTCAGAAACAGAGAGCGCACCAGCGCGCGACACCACAATATCAGCCACAGCATACGCCAAATCCATTTCATAAATAAAATCTGAAACATATACCTGACCCGCAAACACCTCGGCTGCTGTTTTGGCTCTATCGATATACAATTTGCCTGTTTGCCACACTACCTGACATCCTTCATTCACCAAGCTTGTTAACCCTCCATCAATACTTTCATTGATAGTTTTAGCTCCTTGACTACCTCCAATAACCAATACGGTTGGCTTATTGGCTTGAAGTCCAAAATATTCGAGGGCCTGTTGGCGTTTGGAAGCTACATTGAGTATATCTTTTCTTACAGGATTTCCAGTCATCTGGATTTTTGAAGCAGGGAAAAACTGTTCCATTTTGGGATATGCCACGCAAATTTTTCTAGCTTTCTTGGCCAAAAATTTATTGGTTACCCCAGCATAGGAGTTCTGTTCTTGGATTAAAATAGGGACATTTGCCAGAGAAGCTGCCAGCAACAAAGGGCCAGAAGCATAGCCCCCCACCCCAACTGCTACATCGGGTTGAAAGTCTTTTACAATTTTACGAGCTTGCCATAAACTGGAAGCTAACTTGACTGGGAAAGTAATGTTTGCCAACATATTGGAACGATTAATCCCAGCAATAGGAAGCCCAATAATCGGATATCCAGCTTTAGGAACCTTTTCCATTTCCATTTTTCCTTCAGCACCTACAAAAAGTACTTCGATGGCTGGATTAATTTCTTTGAGGGCATTAGCAATTGCTATGGCAGGATAAATGTGGCCTCCAGTTCCACCACCTGAAATAATTACTTTTATGGCTTTCACAAGTTGTATTATTTTACAATTAAACCTTAAAGATAGTGATTACTCACGTATCAATTGTTAGAGAGCTGAATCTTTCACTTTGTCTTTACTTACCGAAATAATTATCCCCATGGTTATCCCAGTAAAAATCAAAGAACTACCACCCCAACTCAATAAGGGTAAAGGTTGACCCGTCACAGGGCCCAAACCTGTAGCTACCGACATATTTACTATAGCTTGTATTACCAAACTAAAAGTTAGACCTGCCGATAATAAACCTCCGAAGGCTCGCCCCGAGCTATCCACCGCTTTCATACCTCTGTACAAAAACCATAAGTAAAGACCTAGTACAAAAATACCTCCTATCATCCCCCACTCTTCGATAATGATCGCAAACACAAAATCGGAGTCAGCCTGAGACAAAAAGTAGCGTTGTTGGCTATTGCCTGGCCCTTTCCCAGTGAGTCCACCGTTGGCTATAGCATAAAAACTTCGTTCAATTTGGTAATCACTATCCTTGTCGGCACCAGGTTTCTTTTTTCCTTTTATTCCATCTACATAATTCGCAATCCTGCTTCGCGCTGTTTCAATACGACTACCAGTCCCTGTCATTACTAGAATGGTACCTGCCATAAATATTCCCATAACGGTATATATAAGATATTGGATTGGCACTCGGCCAAAGAACATCAACATAATACAGGTTGAAAAAAGTAATAAAGAGGTTGATACGTTGGTTAGTGCAATACAAGTACACACCGCAAGAATTTTCAGAATCATGGGTACAAGCTCCCAAATCGTATATTCTACGTGTTGGCGTTTGGCTAGCATACCCGCCAAATTTGTAATCAGAGAAAGCTTGGCTAAATCTGATGGCATAAAAGTCATACCGATTAAGGGTACTCTTACCCAACGACGAGCATCATTGATAGATACCCCATATTTGTAAGTATATATCAAAAGCAATATGGATAGAATTACCCCAAAATTGGAGATTGTTGCATACTTATGATAATCAAATTTATGGAATCGCCACATGACTCCTAAACTGATAAATATAATTATAGTATGTTTTGCCAAAAATGAAAAAGTCCCTTCTCCAGACAAAATTGCTAGTTTTCCTGTGGCGCTAAATACTACGATAATGCTACACATAGATAAAAAGGCAACGATAGTCCAAATCTGATAGTCTCCTTCAAGGTTTTTTTTGAGCCAACTCGATATCATAACTTATAGAATTCAATGGGTATTTTATAAAAGAAGGATTATTTTAGTTGAGACAACTCTTGGACGGCTTGTTTGAACTGACGCCCCCTGTCTTCATAATTCTTGAATAAATCAAAGCTTGCACAGGCTGGCGACAACAAGACTACATCGCCTTCTACAGCCAAATTAGCAGCTGTTTTCACTGCTTCGGCCATTGATTTTGTATCAAATATTAAAGGAACTTTTTTCCCAAAATAATCATACAATTTATGGTTGTCGGTGCCCATACATACTAGGGCTTTTACTTTATTGGCCACTAGTTCATCTATTTGAGAATAGTCATTTCCTTTGTCGACCCCACCCATAATCAATACAATCGGTTCATTAAAGCTACCTAGTGCATAAAACACTGAATCTACATTAGTAGCCTTTGAATCATTCACAAACGACACCCCATCGACAACTCCTGCTGGCTCTAATCGATGCTCTACACTTTGAAAAGAAAGTAACCCTTCGGTGATTTGGGTGTCAGATAATCCAACAGATTTTGACGCTAAAATCGCGCAACTCGCATTGATGCTATTGTGTGTTCCTTTTATAGGCAGTACATCCACTGCTATTTGAAAAACTTGATTTTCGTATCTGGCCTCCAAGATACCATTTTGAACAAAAGCTCCTTGGGCTACCTCATGTTGGATGGATACAGGTAGATGCTTTAGGGAATATACTTTTTCGGATAATTCTTTTGCTAGCGCTTCACTTTCTTGGAAATAAATAAACTTGTCATTGGCTGACATATTTTGTACAATTCGGAATTTTGAATTTACATAATTCTGAAAGTTGTAATCATAACGGTCTAAATGATCGGGGGTAATATTTAGCAAGATGGCTACATCAGCTTTGAAATCATAGCAATTGTCGAGCTGAAAACTCGAAAGCTCTAACACAAAATAGTCAAACGTATCTTCTATGACTTGTTTGGCGAAAGAATCACCCACATTACCTGCCAATCCAACATTATACCCTGCCGACTTGAGGATATGATAGGTGAGCAAAGTAGTCGTAGTTTTACCATTACTACCTGTAATGGCAATAATCTTAGCCTTGGTGTATCTCGAAGCAAACTCGATTTCTGATATAATCGGCTTGCGTAACGACTTAAGTTTTTTGATAAGTTCAACTTTATCAGGAATGCCAGGGCTCTTGATTATTTCATCGGCATCTAAGATAAACTCTTCGTTATGCTGCCCCTCCTCATACGGGATACCATTTTTTTCTAAAATTTCTTTGTACTTTTCAGAAAGTGAAGATTTATCAGATAAAAAAACATCATATCCTTTGCTCTTTGCCAACAAAGCTGCACCAACACCACTTTCGCCACCTCCTAAGATTACAATTTTCATAACAGTTTTATTTTTGGGATAAAGCTTGAATTTTCTTTGCCACGTTGCCTCATTCATGCTACGGTCTACTCAAGTAGCTTTGAGAGTCGTAGATTACTTTGAAGTTGCAAAATAATCAAAAACCACCTTATCAAATAGGCTTTAAAAAATAAAAAACAAAAGTCTGACACACGGAGCATCAGACTTTTGGATAAAACAAAAAAATCACTTTGTGTTATTCGAATTTCTTTTCAGTTAATCCAGCTTTATTAGCGGCTTTTATTACGATAAAAATCACCCAAGCAATTATCACAAAGTTTACCGTAATTTGTATAAAATTACCAAATTTCATTGCTACTTCTGCTTGTTTTTCAGCTTCATTAGCTGCTTTTAGTACAATTTTCCAAGTCGAAAAATCAATACCACCAAGGAATAACCCTATTACTGGCATCAATATATCTTCAACTAATGAGGTTGTAATTTTACCAAAAGCTCCACCGATTACAACACCGACTGCTAAATCAAGGACATTGCCTTGAGAAATAAAACTTTTGAATTCTTTTAACATCTGTGATTTAGTTTAGGATTTATGGGAAAGTATATAAAAGCCCGATACCTAGATTTTGAGCCACTTGTAAATTAGCACTTTGATCTTGGAAATACATGGCAATAATATCAAAAGTAGTACTTATGTATTTATTAACTTTCGCTGTAAATTTGGCATCTAGGCGATTATCCATTGCAGCAAGGTCATTGTACTTAACAAACAGAGCATAACGTGCCTTTAGATTAATATTTTTTGCTATATCTTTATCCAAGCTTGCAACAATTTGCATCAAGGCTAGTTCGTTTTTGATAGTTCTGCCATCTGGCACACCGTATCTTTCTCCGGGCTTAGAAAACGCTATATTGTTATCTGCAACGATAGTCTGTCGAAGAGCACCAGGGGCAAAAGACATATTGAATGCCTTAGAGGGTTTCCATTCAAGACCTATGGATTCGGTGATATACGCAGGAGAAAACAAATTAGAGACCAAAATATCGGGTTTGTAGGTTGTTCCATCAGGAAGTGTGACATCGGCCCCAGCTCCATAGTTATATCCTTTTGAAAACTGCGATTGAAAGTTGAGGTTGGCAATAAACAACCATTTAGGCGAAATTTTATTTCCGAGTTTGGTATCAAAAAATACCCTGTCAATTGTTTTTCTTAAACCACTTCCATTATCCTGTAAGCCATACTGCATTTGTAAATCATTTACCCAGTTGACTTTACCCTTGTTGTATTCACCTTTGGCATTAAAAAATACGTTGAATCCTACCGATCCTTTCGCACCTTGAACAGAGCTCCAAGCACCGTTAAAACTTGCTTGGTTGAAGTTGGCCCCAAAAGACGTTTTCTTTTTCCAATAAGAAGTATCTTTTTTTGCCTCTTGCGCTATAGAAGCACAACCTACGCTTAAAATTGAGAGTGTTAATAAAAGTTTTTTTAGCATGGCTCTAATATGTATTGAGTTGTAGAAACATCCACTTTCACTTTCAATACAAATCTGGCTTTATTCCTCATCTTCGATGGATGAGTCATGCGCAAAAACTTCAATTTTTTCCTTTTGTAAAACATTTAAAGGCAAAATTGTTTGTGTGTCGCCAGTTTGCAATGTAAGAGAAGTGGTGTCAAAAGAAATAATGGTACCTCTAACTCCATTAACCTCTATGACTTGTCCTTCTTTGAATTTATTTTTACTGTAGAAGTTAGACAGGATATTAGTTAAAACGTCACGCGATGCAAAGCCATATCCAATAGCGAAAGCCAAAACTAGCCCACCAATAATCAGATTAAAGCTTGACTCCAAGAGGCTTGTTTCTATTCCAGCTTGTTTTAAGGATGCAATTAGAGCAATAACAAAAAAGAAGAAAAACACGATATTTCCTAGGAGTTTGGCCGATTCAATCTTGAACGAATTACATAGATTAACCACCGTATTTTTAAGGGCATCGGCAATCATCAATCCTGCAAACAACAAAATTGCAGAGGCAATCAATTTGGGAATCAAGTTAACCAAAGATGCGACCATATCTGTCAGTACTTGCATGCCTAAAGCTTCAGTTGAGGCTGTTATGAATACCAGCATGATAAAATATTGGAGAACTTTGGCAACAATCAAACTCAGTTTCAACTCTCCAAATCTTGCGATTACATCTATTTTATTGAGTTTGTCGCCTAGGCGATCAAAACCCGATTTTTCAAGTGCGGTTTTAAGAATTTTACTAACAATATTCGATACAATAGAGCCTACGATCAACAGTATGGCGGCGCCCAATAATTTAGGGACAAAGCCTGTCAACTGCTCTAATAATTTGCGGAATGTATCGATTAGAATGTCTTGGATGTTTGGCATGATCAATAAATGCGATTATAATAATGAAAGTAAAGAGCTATAATTCTTCCTTAGGTGCAGTAGATTGGCTACGTTGTGTACCTAACGAAGCGGTTATGGTATTGATGAAATTACCAACATACAAATCTATGATTATAGAAGTGTTGCGAATTGTGTCGATTTCGGATACAATAGCTCGCTTGAGACTTTCTGGAGCCTTTTCTGAAGATTCTAAATCTTTAAAGGGATTTTCAGCCATATATATATTTAAGTGGTTAACTTATTACGGGCCAAATTTAGTCATTTCCCAATAACAAGCTAACTGCTTTGGCGATAATTATTCCCCAAATGAGTGTAGATTCTAGGTAAACCTTTCTGATTCTTTCTTTGGCTCTTAGAAGACGCATTTTGACTGCGCTTTCGGATATGTCTAGTGTGGTCGAAATCTCTTTAATAGTCAAGTCGTCTTGATACTTCATCATCAAGATAGATTTTTCTTCTGGCTGCATTTGGGATAGTGCTTTACGCAAACGAGTAGCCTCCATTTCAGCCAACTCAGCACTTTCATCACCGTCTTCTACATCAAAATTTTCATCCATAGAAGTTTCAGAATAGCGCTTGGCCAAACGTGTCTGATCTATGCAATAATTGTAGGTAATAGAATATAACCAAGTCGAAAACTTGGCTGTTTCTTTGTAGGAGGAGATATTCATTACCAATTTCAAAAAGATATCGTGCGCAAAATCTTCGGCACGTGCTTCATCTTTCACAAACGACAAACATTTGCGGTATACTTTATCTGAATATCTATCATATAAATGCTCAAAATAGATATTCTTTTGCGTTTCGATAAAGAGCTTCACTAGCTTTTCATCGGTTTCTTTTTTAAGGTTAGCTTTCATTAGCAGACTTTGATTTAGCTTAGGCGGGATGATAAATTATTATAGTTTTATTGAAAAAGATAGTGTTCGTATTTAATTATTAATGTTTATCTATAAAATATTAAAGAAAGCAAGTTAACAAAAACTTTTTAAAATTCGGAGAGCGGTTCCAAAATCTTAAGAATTGTTAAGAAATATTCTTTTCAACGATAAATTCACTTAATTAACTACGACTATTTTTATCATTAAGCAACTCTAAATTACTGATTATAAAGCTATTGACGATAAAAGTAGCAATTATGCTACAAAAAAAATTAATAAACTGTATAAAGGATTAAATTAAATGATAAATGTAGAATATGATAATTTAAAACTCACAATTTGCAGTAAATTTAATACAATACCTTATGATAAAAAATAAGAGTCCCTTTTGGAGGGACTCTTATCATCAAAGTGATTGTTGAGCGACTAAGCCAAAGCAATACGTTTGAACTCAGTGATAGTCAAACCTTTTTGAGTTTGCTCCAACAATTGTTTAATGTTGATTGATGAATCTTTTACGAATTGTTGATTCAACAAAGTAGATTCTTTGTAGAATTTCTCCAATTTACCTACTGCGATTCTTTCCAACATTGCTTCTGGTTTTCCTTCAGCACGAGCTTGGTCTTTACCGATTTCGATTTCACGCTCAATCGTAGCGGCATCTACACCGTCTTTATCCAAAGCTACAGGTTTCATCGCAGTGATTTGCATAGCGATATCTTTACCAACCTCTTGTACATCTGCACCCGAAGTGTTATTGAATGCTACCAATACACCAATTTTATTGTTAGAGTGGATATAAGAAACTACTTTCTCAGCAGTTACATTTTCGTAACCAGCGATTGTAATTTTCTCACCAATTTTACCTGTCAATTCGATAATGTTTTCTTCTGCAGTACGTCCGTCTGACAAAGTAGCAGCCAAAACCTCTTCTTTAGTCGAAGCATTGTTAGCAACAGCTGCTTGTAACAACGCAGAAGCCAAGTTATTGAAATCAGCAACTTTAGATACTGGTTCAGTTTCGCAAGCCAAAGCTAGTAACTTACCATTTGAACCATCTTCGCTGATAGAAATCAACACAACACCCTCGTTAGTAGCGTTGTCAGCACGTTTAGCTGCAACTTTTTGTCCTGCTTTACGAAGAATATCGATAGCGGCTTCGAAATCGCCATTAGCTTCGGTAAGGGCTTTTTTGCAATCCATCATGCCCGCACCTGTCATTTGTCTTAGTTTATTAACGTCTGCTGCTGTAATAGCCATCGTTTTGTATATTTTAAGATTAAAATTTCTATTTAACTTCTAAGCTTTGAAAGTACCAATAATTAAAAGTGCAAAACTAGATTTAAGTTATGTGTTTAGGCAACAGGCACAAGGCAAAGAGTGTTAAAATGTTTTAAATAACCACAGATAGGCTTTTTCCAAAGCCCACCGCCAAAAGCCGTTACCTGAAAGCTTAAAGCACAATCTTAAATTTTATTTTGCGTACTAACTTACCTTTAGTAATAGCCTTTTCGTAATAATTTCTTATTTCTTAATAGCCTCCCAAAACTAACAGAATAGCCCACAGAAAACTATGGGCTATTCAAATGGTAATAATTATTTTATTGATACTTAACAACTTATCTAGGTAAGTATCAATTTACGTAAAGAAGAAATCATAGGCTAATAGCCCCATTTGCTATTAAGCTTCTTCTTCTTTTTCGTATTTCGCTGCTAATTTAGCTGCTTCACGAGCTGCTTCTTCTTCTTCAGCAGCACGTTTTGCTTCCTCTTCTTCAGCAATACGAGCATCGTCTTTATCTTGCTTACGCTCCATCAAACCTTCTTCGATAGCTTTACCGATAGCTAAAGTAATCAAAGCGATTGATTTGTATGCGTCATCATTTGCAGGAATTGGGAAATCAACTAAATCTGGGTTTGAGTTTGTATCGCACATAGCGAAAACAGGAATACCCAAACGTTTTGCTTCAGCAACAGCAATGTGCTCACGCTTAACGTCAACGATGAACAAAGCAGCAGGAAGACGAGTCAAATCAGTGATACCACCTAACACTCTTTCCATTTTTTCTTTGTCACGAGTCATCATCAAACGCTCACGTTTAGCCAAAGCTTTGAATGTTTCTTCGTCTTTCAACATCTTCTCAATCTGTCCCATTTTCTTGATAGATTTACGAACAGTAGCGAAGTTTGTCAACATACCACCCAACCAACGGTCAGTTACGAAAGGCATTTTCAAACGACGAGCTTCTTCAGAAACAATCTCTTGAGCTTGTTTCTTTGTAGCAACAAACATTACTTTACGTCCAGAACGAACGATTCCTTTGATAGCAGCACATGCTTCATCCAAACAAGCCAAAGTCTTGTTCAAATCAAGAATGTGGATACCATTTTTCTCCATAAAGATGTATGGAGCCATTCTTGGATCCCACTTACGTGTTAAGTGTCCGAAGTGAACACCAGCATCCAATAAGTTTTTGTATTCTAATTGTGCCATTTTTGTATTGTTGAATCGAGTTCAACACTAAATGATGAAAAAATATGAATAAAAAATCGCTGTTGGCATCGGTCACTGCAAGCCTAACAGCAAAAAGCATTCGGCATACGAATAACAAGCAGTCCATTGCGGGGCTGCAATTCGTAGGCCGAAAGCTGTGCAAATATTAACGTTTCGAGAACTGGAATCTACGACGTGCTTTACGACGACCTGGTTTCTTACGTTCTACCATACGTGGGTCACGAGTCAAGAAGCCTTCTTTCTTCAATGGAGGGCGTAATTCGCTGTCAATTTCTTGCAATGCTCTAGAAATTGCCAAACGGATTGCTTCAGCTTGACCTTTGATACCACCGCCATCAACGTTTACTTTAACATCGTAAGTACCTTCAGTTTTTGTCAAAGCGAAAGGTTGATTTACGATAATTTGTAAAATTTCAGATGGAAAATATTCTTTAATTTCACGACCATTGATGATGATTTCGCCCTTACCTGGAGTCATGTAAAGACGCGCAACAGCCGTTTTTCTTCTTCCTAATGTATTAGTTACTTCTGCCATTGTTTTATAGAGAAGTTATCGGTCATAGTGGCGCTCCCAACTACAACTAATAACGATTATTAGAATTTAATTTCTTTTGGTTGTTGAGCTGCGTGTGGATGTTCAGAACCAGCGTACACGTACAAGTTTGTGAACAAACGACGACCTAAACGGTTTTTCGGAAGCATACCTTTTACTGCTGCTTCAACTACGCCTCTAGGGTTTTTGCTCAACACCTCTCTTGGAGTAGCAAAACGCTGACCACCTGGATAACCAGTGTGACGAGTGTAAACTTTATCAGTTAATTTCTTGCCAGTAAAACGAATTTTATCAGCATTGATTACGATAACGTTATCACCACAGTCCACGTTCGGAGTGAAGCTTGGCTTGTGTTTACCACGTAAGATTTTTGCAATCTCAGAAGTTAAACGACCTACGATTTGGTTTTCTGCATCTACGATTACCCATCCCTTCTCTACGGTAGCTTTGTTAGCTGAGATGGTTTTGTAACTTAAAGTATCCACTTTTGTTCTAAGTTTTAATGTTATGAATCATTATACAACAGATGACGGAATACACCTGATTCTCAATGATTTTGCCTTATTTCCTTTCTGAACGGGCATCCAGTCGAAAATGGGAATGCAAAATTACTGAATATCATAGCGATATACAAATAATTATAAGGAAAATTTTCTAACAAAAGCCTATTCTTTCTATTTTTCTTCCCTCTTGATTTGCACCTCTTTAGGTAATTCGTCGTGCCATAATCTACATTTTAGGATTACGCCTTTTATACACCTATTCCACTTAGTAAAATTTACCTTACCTAATGCCTTCGCTCAAAATTTTTCTCAGAAAACTTTATCTTTGAGCATTAGGTTTATCTTATACTCGACTAGGAAGTTATTCCTAATGTTGAAATTATTGAAAATGATATCGTTTATTCAGCCCAACAATCATGAACATTCAAGGTATTAATGTGCCAAAGGCACCTATCAAACCATATCCTATGACAATCCACGAGGATACTCGTGTAGACAACTATTACTGGTTAAACGACCGAGAGAATCCAGAGGTAATTGCCTACCTTGAAGCTGAAAATGCTTATACAGAAACGGTTATGTTTCCTACAAAAGATTTTCAAGAGGTGCTATTCGAGGAAATGAAAGGAAGAATAAAAGAGCAAGATGAATCGGTTCCTTATCGCGATGGAGAATATTTCTATTACTCTCGCTATATCGAAGGTGGAGAATATCCTTTGTATTGTCGAAAAAAACATTCGATGGAAGCAGATGAAGAAATTCTATTGGATGGAAATGCTCTAGCCGTAGGACACGACTATTTTTCGATTGGCGGATATGATATTTCTGACAATGACCAAATTTTGGCTTACAGCATTGATACCATCAGCCGTCGAAACTATACGCTCTATTTCAAAAATCTTGAAACAGGAGAGTTGTACGCTGAAGCTATTGAGAATACGGAGGGTGGTGCATACGCATGGGCAGCTGATAATCAAACTATTTTTTATCTGCAACGAGACCCTCAAACTTTATTGGCATCAAAAGTATATCGCCACAAACTAGGGACTCCCACCGAGGAAGATGTGTTGGTATATGTAGAAGAAGACCCTCAGTTTTATATGGGACTGGGCCGTATGAAATCCAAGAAATACATTGTATCAGTTTCTGACCATAATGGCGTTTCGACCGAATACCGTTTACTAAATGCCGCTAATCCAGAAGGAGAATTTAAAGCATTTTATCTTCGCCAACATGGGCTACAGTATTCGATAGAGCATTTTGAAGATAAGTTTTATATTCGTACTAATGTAGATGGGGCAACCAATTTTAAATTAATGGAAGTTCCTGAAAATGAATCTTATGATATATCAAACTGGAAAGAAGTAATTGCCCACCGTGAAGAAACATATTTGGAGGGAATAGATGTGTTTCGCCATCATTTAGTATTAACCGAACGGAGTAATGCTTTGATTCATTTAAGAGTAATTAACCAGCGAAATCAAGAGGAACATTATTTAAACTTTGGCGAGCCAGCTTATGATGCGGGTGTTGGCTATAACCCAGATTTTGATACGAATATTCTGCGTTTTCACTATACTTCATTAACTACGCCAAGTTCGGTATTTGACTACAACATGGATACAAAAGACAAAACCTTGATGAAAGAACAAGAGGTTTTGGGAGTATTTAATAAAGAAGATTATCAGACCGAACGACTATTTGCGACAGCACGAGATGGAGCTAAAATCCCAATTTCTATTGTATATAAAAAGGGATTCAAAAAAGATGGCTCGCAACCTCTTTTACAATATGCTTATGGTTCGTATGGGTATTCTATTGACCCCTATTTCTCGGCGGCTCGTTTGAGTTTGTTGGATAGAGGTTTTGCTTTTGCGATTGCACATATTAGAGGTGGACAAGAAATGGGGCGCCTTTGGTATGAAAATGGGAAAATGCTCCAAAAGAAAAACACTTTCTTTGATTTTATAGATGTGTCAGAATATTTAATTCAAGAAAAGTGGACTTCTAAAGATAAGCTCTTTGCTAATGGTGGTTCGGCAGGTGGCTTATTGATGGGAGCGATTATCAATTATCGCCCCGATTTGTACAAAGGTGTTTTGGCGGCTGTACCTTTTGTTGATGTGGTTACAACGATGTTGGACGAAACTATTCCATTGACTACTGGAGAATGGGAAGAATGGGGCAACCCCAAAGAAAAAGAATATTATGATTATATGAAGTCTTACTCTCCTTACGACAATGTAGTAGCTCAAGATTATCCAAATATGTTGGTTACAACAGGCTTGCATGATTCGCAAGTTCAATATTGGGAACCAGCCAAATGGGTAGCCAAACTTAGAGAGCTAAAAACAGACCACAATATCTTGCTTTTGCATTGCGATATGTCGACAGGGCATGGTGGTGCATCCGGACGATTCCAAAGATTTAAGGAGATTGCTAGAGATTATGCTTTTATTTTAAGCTTGGCATAAAATAACAGGTTGTCAGACACTTAAATTTATAATTTTTTAGAAAGTATCAACTTCGTAAGTAATCATGCAGAATAAGATTTAATTGATGTGTTTAGGGACAAGGCACAAGGTAAAGAGTGTTAAAATGTTTTTAACAAACACGGACATGCATTTTCCCATAACCCACCGCCAAAAGCCGATACCTGAAAGCCCAAAGCACATCTTAAATTTTATTTTGCCCATTAACTTAAATTATAAATGTCAGTAACATTACCTAATACCCCAAGCCGTTACTCAAAAACACGTTTATTAAGCTCATTGTAAAATTATGTATCTCGACCAAAAAGTCATTTGGATTACTGGCGCTTCTTCAGGAATCGGAGAGGCATTAGCACTGGAGTTAGCCCAATATCCTGTCAGATTAGTCTTGTCTGCTCGACGAAAAGAGGAGCTTGAAAGAGTAGCAGCTCTCACTCAATTGCCCTCAAAGGACGTATTGATTTTACCCATGGATATGTTGGATATTGAATCAATGTCGCAAAAGGTAGATGCGGTAATCCAATACTTTGGTCATATTGATATCGTAATTCAAAATGCTGGGGTATCGCAACGTTCAATGGTAAAAGATACTGTTTTTCAGGTGTATCGAGATTTGATGGAGATTAACTTCTTTAGTGTGGTAGCTTTGACCCAAGCAGTTTTACCACATTTTACCCAAAGAAAATCGGGGCATTTTGTGGCAATCAGCAGTGTCGCGGGCAAAATTGGAACCCCATTGCGTGGTGGTTATGGTGCTACAAAGCATGCGGTTATTGCCTTTTTTGATTCATTAAGAGCAGAGGTTTTTCCTGACCATATTGATGTAACTGTAATTTGTCCTGGCTATATCAAAACACAGATTTCGTTTAATGCTCTTTCTGGTGATGGTAGTAAACATAATCAAATGGATACGAATCAAGCAAAGGGGATGCTCCCAGAGGTGTGTGCCCGCCGAATCGTGCAAGCCATAATTGCCCGAAAATCAGAAGTATATATCGGCGGATGGTATGAGGTAATGGGTGTGTATCTCAAACGCTTCGTCCCTAATCTGGTTTACAGAACTTTACGTTTAAAAAAATCATAAAAACACAAACAAAAGTAATCCTAGATTTGCGGCGTTTTCTAATGAACATGAGTCATCCCAGATTTAGTGATTGAATGAGGAATGATTAGTATTCTCCCAGTAGAGACGCAATGCTTGCGTCTCTACTGGGAGAATCTAAATTTTAACATAATCACTCAATCGCTAAATT
>NZ_JBMLSD010000231.1:0-4623 GCF_049240685.1 Flectobacillus sp. | reverse complement strand
ATAACTTACTTACACTTAAAAATTGCAAAGAAAAAGTTTAGGTATTTTATGGCCTATTGTCAAAACTTCTAATACTCAGCCGTAATTCATTTACTCTTTTTTCTTTTTCCAAAGACCGTTCTTTCTGGTTTGTTTGAGTAAAATAACGATGTTTAGTCAAAAAATCTATCTGGACTTGAATCCAATTGTCTGCAGAGGTCATTTTTCCATAGTATTTCAACTCCTCAAAAAGGGAAGCAACAGTGGGGTAATAGCCCGTACCCCCCAAATAATCTAAATCAGCATCACAAAGTATTTTTGCGAGCAAATCATGGGGTGACTGAGGTATCTTGGTTGCTTTAATCATCTCGGTGATTTGTAAAATCTGGGCGTTATTGTATTCAAATTGAGGTAAAATTTCCTCTACAATTTGACAGCTAAAATACTCATGATTGTCATAAGAAATCAAGAATCCTGAATCATGATAAAGCGCTGCAGTACGAAGCAATAAGATACTTTCCTTGTTGGTAACTCCTTCTGATTGAGCAATTTGTAGGGCTCTTTCGGTTACTGATAAGGTATGGTTGATATGGTGGTAGGTCAGATGAGGGGCTAATTCCTGACTCAATCTTTCCAAAATATATTGTTGAGCAAAATCAAGATTCATATTGCATGATTTTTTACAGAAACATTTCAAGGCTTTAATTTCAAACCAATGCGATTATTTGATGGGATTTTCGATAAAGTACATATCTATTTCGCCTTTATTTTTTGCTTGAATTTTGCCACGATAATGACATTCAAAAGAAGACTTGATTAGTTGGTAGGTACTTCCAGAAATATTTATTTTGCCAACTTCGCTTTTGCTTTCCATTCTTGAGGCGGTATTTACGGTATCTCCCCAAATATCGTAGGCAAATTTTTTTACTCCAACAACCCCTGCCACCAAGGGGCCAGAATGGATACCTATTCTGATTTCAAAAAAAGGTTTTCCTTGAGATTTGCGCTGAATTTCTCTTTTTTTCATAAACGCTAATATTTCCCAAGCTGCCCAGATTACCTCTATTGGGTGCTGTTCATCAGGCATCGGAATCCCACCTGCACATAGGTAAGCATCTCCGATGGTTTTGATTTTTTCGATACTGGAATATTTTTCAAGAATCAAGTCAAAACCTTTAAAACAGTAATCTATTTCTTCGATAAGCTCTTGCGGTGATAATTGTTCGGCTATTTGTGTAAAACCCTTGAAGTCGGTAAACATCACAGTAGCCGATTCATAATACCGTGTGGTTGCTGTACCTTTTTCTTTTAGTTCCTCCACCAGCTCGGAGGGTAAAATGTTCAATAATAATTCATCTGAACGATGCTTTTCATATTCGATAATTTCGTTTTTTTCAGCTAATTTTTCATTACTTTTTTGTTTATTAAAAAACAAAATCAATAGAAATAAGACTAATAACAAAATAGCTCCGACGACCACCAGCATCAATTTTTGGACAACTTTTTGTTTTTCAAGTGCTAAGTCTTGGAGGGCTTTCTCTTGTCGAAGGATTTTGATTTTATCGGCCTGCTTGTCCAACTGACGTTGTTTTTTAAGCAACATAGATTCTTTTTCCGAAATATCCCCGCTCAGCTCATTGATTGTCTGTAAGGAAAGTGCAATTTCGCCTTTTGATTGTTCGACTTCAGCATTTTTTTGTTCAAGTTCTTGGCGTTTTTTTTCTGCCTCCTCTTTTTGTAAGGCCAATTCCTCTTGGTCTTTTTTGAGTTCCTCTTCGGCCAAAAGCTGTTGTTTTTGTAGCTGTACAATATCGTTTCCGATATGTTGATTTACCTCTTCCAGCAGGTCGTTGGCTTTGTTACGTTGTTTGCGAGCGGTGGATTTATTTCCTAATTTTCCATTTACAAGCGAGAGTTGTAAGTAGGCAAAAGCCATACCTTTTTTATAATTGGCTTTTTCGGAAAGACTTAGGGCTTGTTGGGCATGAGCCAATGATTCATTCAAATTGTTATCGAGCTCATATTCTTTTGAAAGGTTTAAAAGAATATCAATTTTAGGAATTTCACGAGTTTCGGTTAAAAGTCGGTTTTTCCAAAGTTCAATGGGCTTATTCTGAGCAGATAAGGAATGTATATTGAAAAATAACCAAATAGCGCAGAAGCGAATTAGAGTCGTAGTTTTCATGATTAGATGGAAGTGTAGTTTAAATATACAAAAGGAATTTTATATCAACCTTAGAAATACGAATTTTGCTTTTATATTTTCATTTTCCAAACCTATAACTATCCCATTGGTATGAATCGTATAGATAGAGTTACCGCTTTTTTGATTCAACTACAGTCAAAAAAGGTGGTAAAAGCCCAAGAACTAGCCGACCGTTTTGGTATAAGTTTGCGCACAGTGTACAGAGATATCCGTACCCTCGAAGAAGCTGGCGTTCCGATAATTGGAGAGGTGGGCATTGGCTACAGCATTATGGATGGTTATCGGCTTCCTCCTGTGATGTTCACAAGAGAGGAAGCAACGGCATTTCTGACCGCCGAAAAATTAGTAGAGAAACTAACCGATGAGCAAACGAGGACTACCTACCAGTCGGCCTTATTCAAAGTTAAGGCTGTATTGAAGATGAAGGAGAAGGATTATCTCGATGTTATATCCAACCATATTGAAGTGCTTGAAAACCCGTATTTGCCTAAGCACAGTGTAGAAAGCAATCATATTCAAACGCTTTTACAAAGCATTGCGGATAAGCGTTGTTTGGAGATGAACTATTTTGCCAATCACTCGCAGGCCGAAAGCCTTAGAAAGATTGAACCTGTTGGGATTTTCCTTCAAGCTACTGCTTGGTACCTGATTGCCTATTGTCATTTGAGAAACGATTACAGGCATTTTCGGATAGACAGAATTAAATCTCTTGTTGGACTCGATGAGGTTTTTTGTCATAAGCATGATTCCTTACAAAGTTATCTTCCTAAGTTTAGTCAAAAAGAGAATCTGACATTAGTAAAAATCCAAGTGGAAAAGCAGGTGTTGAGATACTTTGGCGATCAAAAATATTATAACGGATTTGTTGACCAAAAGGATAAAGGCGAACACGTCGAAATGACCTTCCTGACTGCCTCAGTAAGGGGCTTTGCACATTGGTTTTTAAATTTTGGGCATTATGCCGAAATCATTGAGCCGATAGAATTGAAAGAAATGATAAAGGGAATTGTTCTTAAAATTTTAGAAAAATTATAAAAAAATCAGAAACTTACTGACATAGGGTTGTCATGTAGGGGTGGTTACTTTGTAGAAAACTCAATCAAATACAAAATTAAAACCCTCCTTTTATGACCGTATTATCAGTACTTCAGCAGGAATTAGAAAATGAAGCAAAAACAACCCGCAAAATGTTAAGCATTGTTCCTGATGCTCAATTTGAGTGGCAACCACATTCCAAAAGTATGTCCCTAAAAAGTTTGTCGGCACATGTAGCCGAACTTCCAAGCTGGGTAAGAATGGTGCTGGAAACGGACGAGTTGGATTTTCAACAAAATCCTTATACGATGCCTTCTTTTCAAACTACAACCGAACTGTTAGAGTTTTTTGAGAAAAATCTTTTGGATGCAAGAGATGCATTGGCTAGCGCCGACGAAAGTACTTTTCAACAACCATGGACATTACGCGCTGGAGAAACTATCTATAGCGCTGATCCTAAAGTGGAGGTTTTGCGAATGACGTTTTCTCAAATTATCCATCACCGAGCACAGCTGGGGGTGTTTTTGAGATTGCTTGACATACCTATCCCAGGAAGTTACGGACCAAGTGCCGATGATATGAGCTTTGCTTGATGATTGCCGGGTAAGTGTGCAAGACTAGATTGAAGTTTTGTGTTTTAGGCAACAGGCGCAAGGCAAGTAGTGTCCAATTGATTTTAAGCAACGATAGATATGCTTTTGCCGAATGCACAAGCCGAAAGCTCCAATATTTGATTTTTCAGGTTAGGGGCATGAAACCCTAAGCTAGAGGGGAAATGGTGTTTAAGTTAGTGGGCAAAATAAAATTTAAGATTGGTCATTGGGCTGTTAGGTATCGGCTTTCGGAGAAAAGCATGGCTGTAGGCAATAATAAAATTTGAACACGCTGTACCTTGTGCCTGTTGCCTTGTCCCTAAAACACAAAACCTATATATAATTTTGTACGATTACTTCTATTAAATTATCAAGACCAATGTTCGTCTAATATTTAATGCTCAAGACTTCAATTTTATATTGCGTAGTGATTTTATTTTTGAAATAAGGGGATTGATTTTTGGATTAATACCCTTATTTTATTTTATTTGTATTGTTATAACTGACGTAATATGGTGACTATTGACCAAAATAATCTTCATATTTTTCTCTATTCCTAGCATCTTGGGGTAAGAAAGTTATAGCAGTAATAGATGCCAAACTACTTTAACTGAGTTAGGAGTTAGTTAAATCCACTATTTCAAACTCAGTAAACACAGGCTAGTACACTCAAACCATTACGCCATCCTAAACTACGGTAGTTGAACAGAAGCAAGGCGATGAGTCTTTATGGCAGTCCGTCTATTTAGTTGATGCTTTTGATAAAAGACTATTTCATTCTAATATTCGCCTCAATCGTATTTCTTGTAA
>NZ_JBMLSD010000230.1:14863-29053 GCF_049240685.1 Flectobacillus sp. | reverse complement strand
ACTTACAAAAATGTAACATTTTTATAAGTATCTGTACATTTTACAAAAGAAGGATTATCTAGGTCATAGTAATTTCGAATAATTAAACATTCCATATTTCTAACAAAACTATGTCTACAAAAGCTATCGTCACATATTTATCATTAGGCATACTTCCAATTTTGTCAGCCGAGGCGCAGCAAGCTGTTCCTGATGCCAAATATGATGAGCCTCATCGTCTTCAATACCATTTTTCACCACCCAAAGGTTGGATGAACGACCCCAACGGTATGGTTTATTATCAAGGCGAATATCATTTGTTTTATCAGCACTATCCTGATAAAAATGTGTGGGGGCCTATGCACTGGGGGCATGCCATCAGTAAAAATCTGACTCATTGGAAAAACCTCCCTATTGCTTTATATCCCGATTCTTTGGGTTATATATTTTCGGGAAGTGCGGTAGTGGATTGGAAAAACACGAGCGGTTTTGGTAAAAACAATAAGCCTCCGTTGATAGCAATGTACACCTATCATAATATGGCTGGCGAAAAAGCAGGTGCCATAGATTTTCAAACACAAGGAATAGCCTACAGCAACGATAACGGACGTACTTGGACAAAATACGCTCAAAACCCAGTCATCAAAAACCCGGGCATTCGTGATTTTAGAGACCCAAAAGTGATTTGGGACGAGCAACATCAGCAATGGTTGGTAACGCTGGCTGTACAAGACCACGCAGAGATATGGACATCGAAAAACTTAAAAGATTGGAAATTGGCCTGTAGTTTTGGTAAAGAATGGGGTAATCATGGTGGTGTGTGGGAATGCCCAGACTTTTTCCAATTGCCAACTCCTGAAGGTAAAAAATGGGTGCTTATCATCAATATCAACCCTGGCGCACCAAACGGCGGTTCGGGTACACAGTATTTTTTAGGAGATTTTGACGGGAAAAACTTTATTCTTGATGATTCTATCAAACCTTATATTCAAAATAACCAAGGTTTGTGGATGGACTATGGTCGTGACAACTACGCAGGTGTAACTTGGTCGGATGTACCACAAAAAGATGGTCGTAGAATATTGATTGGCTGGATGAGCAACTGGCAATATGCCCAAAATGTGCCGACAGAAGCTTGGCGTAGTGCGGCTACACTCCCACGTGTATTGTCATTACAAAAAACTACCCAAGGATACCGCTTAATTTCTGAGCCTGTCAAGGAATTACAAGCCTTGAGAGTTCCTCAAAAAAGCTTTGTTTTATCACAAGCAAAAACATTAACCTCCGAATCGTGGACACCAAAGTTGGGTTTCAAACCGACTTTATCAGAACTAGAAATAGAATTTGAAAAACCTCGTTCAGGGAAAGTGTCATTAGTCTTTTCAAATACCAAAGGAGAAAAATACAGCATAGGATACGATAGTGAGTCTAATCAATTTTTCAGCGATAGAAGCCAAGCTGGTGACCATAGTTTTTCGAAAGAATTTTTTGAGAAAATAGATATTGCTCCTCGTTTTACCGAAAACAAAATGGTTAAATTACATTTGTTTGTTGACGTGGCTTCGGCCGAACTATTTGCAGACAATGGCAAAACTGTCATGACTGATATTTTCTTCCCAAGCGAAAACTTTAACCAATTTAGTATTCAATCCACCGAAGCAGGAGTAAAAGTAAAAACCTTGAAAATCTGGGCTTTGAAAAAAACTTGGTAACTTAAATATCTGAACTAAAGCTCAAAGTATCTCAACCTGACCCTTTCTCAAAAAGATAAGCTGTGTTTTTCCAAACATTGTTTATCTTTTTGTCATTTAGGGATAACGCATTTCTTCATCAATATGAAAAAACATACTTCTTCCCATTGCTGGCTTTTTGTACTGATTCTCTTGATTTGTAGTGCCTGCCAATCGAACGAGAAACAGCATTTTCGTATCGGTTTTTCACAATGTGGAATGGACGACCGTTGGCGTCAAGAAATGGTCGAAGGCATGAATAGAGAACTAAGCTTTTACCCTGAGCTGAGTATGATTTTGAAAGACTCCAAATGGAATAACCAAACACAATACGCTCAAATTGAAGAGCTTATCAACCTTCCTGTGGATTTACTCATTGTATCGCCCAACGATAGTAAGTTTCTAGAGCCTGCTATTTCCAAAGCTTATCAAAAAGGAATCCCCGTGCTGGTAGTCGATCGTCACGTTTTTTCGAACCAATATACGGCCTTTGTCGGGGCAAATAACTTTGTGGTAGGCCAGCATGCAGGCGAATATGCCAATATTCTCCTCAACGGGCATGGACGAGTAATAGAAATCGGATTTGGTCCAAGAACAACTCCTGCCATTGGACGTCATGATGGTTTTTATTCAGTGATTCAAAAATATCCTCGTATTCAATATGTTGATTATTTGAATAAAGATTGGGCTGATAAGGATTTGAAAGAAGCGCTGACCCAAAAACTTAAATCCAATCCCAATTTGACCGATTTAATTTTTGCTCATAACGACCGATGTGCTCTAATCGCCTATCATGTTTGTAAAGAATTAGGTATAGAAAAAAAGGTGAAATTCATTGGTGTAGATGGTTTGGTTGGTGATAATCTAGGGTTAGATTTGGTAAAAAAAGGTATCATCAATGCCACCATTCTGTACCCTACAGGTGGCGAAGAATCTATCCGTGTTGCAGCCAAAATCTTACGCAAACAAGCTTTTGAAAAAGAAAATCAGCTTTTTACAAGCGTTATCGATGCCCAAAATGTGAATATCATGTTGGCGCAACTCAACAAGTTAAAGGAGCAACACGCTGATATTGAGCGACAAGCTACTCGAATCAACGATTTGACCAAGATATTTTCTTCCCAACAAGCAGTTTTGTATCTATCCTTTTTCTTCTTGATTTTACTATTGCTACTGGGTGCTGTGCTGTTTTACCTTTTCAGAGACCGTCAGGAATCCAATGTTCGCTTGTCAGAGCAAAATGAGGCTATTTTGAATCAAAAAAATGAAATAGAACGTATTTCGCTATTGGCCAAACAAGCCACCGAAGATAAACTTCGGTTTTACTCCTATATCTCTCACGAGTTTCGAACGCCTCTGAGTCTTATTTTGACACCAACGCAAGATATTCTTCACCGAAAAACCTTAGATGTCAAAGAAACTAGACAAGCTTTTTTATTGATTCAGAAAAACGCAAATCGCCTTTTGAGGTTGGTCGATCAGTTGCTAGAATTAAGAAAAGTAGATTCTGGAAAAATGGAATTGAATCGTCAACAACATGATTTAGTGAGTTTTATCAAAGATATCGTCAACGATTTTCAGGTAAAAGCAAGAAGTCAACAAATTGATTTACAGTTTATTTGTCCATTCAAAACCTTGCCTTTTTCGTTTGATGCCGAAAAGTTGGACAAAGTCTTTTTCAATATCATATCCAATGCTTTCAAATACACGCCCGATGGTGGTGCTATCCACATTTCGTTATTAAAAAATGTGGAAAAGTTAGAAATTCTTATTGCTGACAATGGTATCGGGATGACCCAAGAAGAAAAAGAAAGAGCTTTTGATTTGTTTTATCGAGGTAATCAAAATATTTCGCTAGGAACAGGTTTGGGCTTGGCACTTTCTAGAGAATTTTTGACCTTACACCAAGGTGAAATCGAGGTAGAATCTCAGAAAGGGAAAGGGACAACCTTCAAAATAACTTTACCAATACTCGTTTCGGAAGACACCGAAGGCATTTCTCAGATGCCTCATTATACCAAAGAAGATATCGAACCTACGGTAGTGGTGGATACGCCCGCCGCAGAGCACCATGAAAATACGCTTGTTTTGATTGAAGACAACCCCGATTTGCGACTTTTCTTGAAACAAAAATTACAACAATTCTATAATGTCGTAAGTGTAGAAACTGCCGAAGCAGGTTGGACAGAAATACTGAGCAATATCCCCGATTTGATTATTAGCGATGTGATGCTGCCAGGCATGGATGGATTTTCATTGACACAAAAAATCAAAAATGATTTTCGTTCTTCGCATATTCCTGTGATTTTGTTGACAGCCAAAGGCCAAACCGAGAACCAAATCGAAGGAACTCGTGCAGGTGCAGATGCTTATATTCCAAAACCTTTTAATCAACAACTTTTAGAAGAAAAAATCAAAGGCCTCCTCGACAATCGTGATAGAATGCGTAGAAGATTTTCGGGAGAAATTACCAACCCTAGCCAAATCCAAAAAGGTGAACGAAAATTCTTAGTAGAGTTTGAATTATTACTAGAAAAACACCTCACAGAAAGTACCCTATCGGTCGAAAAACTCAGTCGAGAATTGGGAATGTCGAGGGTACAACTCTTTAGAAAAATTTCTGCTTTGACCAACAAAAATGTAACAGATTATATTGCCGACTTTAAACTCCTAAAAGCAAAAGCACTACTCAAAGAATCAGATAAAACCATCTCTGAAATCGCCTACGAACTTGGATTTAACAACCCTAGTTACTTCACGACTTTCTTCAAGCAAAAGACCCAGCAAACGCCATCAGAATGGAGAAATAGTTGATGTAACATTATTTGAATCTATGCAACATAAGCAATAAATTTATTTTTAAAAAATAATATAAATATCTCATTATCAATATATTAAACCAATGTATCAATTATAAAACTCTTTGAAAGAAAACTGACAATAAAGGCCTATAGTTTAGTCTAATTTTGGTTCATCAAAATTCAACAGTCTATCATGAATCAGAATTTAAAACTAGTATTATGGTCGTTGTCTGCTGCGTTAGGAGGCTTCCTATTTGGCTTCGACACTGCAGTTATTTCGGGCGTAGAACAAACCCTCCAACACCTCTGGAACCTCAATGTATTTGAGCATGGACTTACCGTTTCGATTGCTTTAATCGGAACCGTATTGGGTTCATTGTTGGGGGGTATTCCTGCACAACAATACGGTCGTCGTTTTACCTTATTATTAATTGCTATTTTTTACTTGGTTGCCGCTTTAGGTACTGCTTTTGCGCCCAATTGGAGTATCTTCTTGTTGTTTAGATTTTTAGGCGGGCTGGGCGTAGGGATTTCTTCGGTGGTAGCCCCTATGTATATTTCCGAAATTGCACCTCCTAGCAAAAGAGGTCGATTGGTTGCCATGTTTCAGTTCAATGTAGTACTGGGCATTCTAATGGCGTATTTATCCAACTTCCTTTTATCCGAAGTATTCACAGAAGCTTGGCGCTGGATGCTCGGTATTCAGGCTTTACCTTCCTTGCTTTTTATCGTAACAGTATTACTCATTCCAGAAAGTCCACGTTGGTTGGTATTGGTAAAAAAGGATTTTCAAACAGCCAAAACGATTCTTGAAACAATCGATACGCAAAATGCGGATAAGATTTTAGCCCAAATTCAAGAAAGCGCTCAGTCACAAGGCAAAAGCCAATTCAGCTTACTTTGGCAACCTGCTTATCGTCGTCCGCTGACCTTATCGGTACTATTTGCGGTGTTTAATCAAGTTTCTGGCATTAATGCTATTATTTATTTTGCTCCCCGCATTTTCGAAATGTCGGGACTGGGCAAAGACTCCTCTCTCCTATCATCGGCAGGAATAGGCTTAGTCAACTTGCTTTCAACGCTTTTAGGCATTGCCATAATCGACAAATTCGGACGCAGAGCGCTTATGCGTTGGGGTTCCATTGGCTTGGTAGTAGCCTTAGTATTGGTGGCACAGTCTTTCTATTTGGGAGGCAATAGCCTTTGGGTTCCTTTTTACCTCTTCTTATTTATTGGATTCTTTGGCTTTTCGCAAGGCGCTGTGATTTGGGTATTCATTGCCGAAATATTTCCCAACGAGGTTCGAGCGTATGGACAAGCCATTGGGAGTTTCACCCACTGGATATTGGCAGCCATCATCACCTTTACCTTTCCCTATTTGGCCGAAACCCTCGGTGGAGGCATCACCTTTAGCTTTTTTGCTCTGATGATGGTACTTCAAGGATTTTTTGCTTGGAAAATCATGCCCGAAACCAAAGGAACGAGTCTCGAAAATTCTGAAATAATCGTTTTAGCTCATTAAACCCTATTTCAAATGAAACAATTTGTATGCTTTGGCGAGATGCTTTGGGATATGCTTCCGAGTGGAAAAATCCCTGGTGGTGCTCCTATGAATGTAGCTATTCACCTCAAACATTTTGGTCATCAGGTATCCATTATCAGTCGTATCGGGAGCGATGACCTAGGCAAAGAGTTAATCGAATTTGTCAAAAGTAAAGAACTTAACTGTCAACTCATTCAACAAGGCAATACCCATTTAACAGGTGTTGTAAAAGTCAATATGGATGACAAAAGCAATGTGACTTACAAAATCGTCAAACCTGTAGCGTGGGACTACATCCAGTCTGAACCACTTGCCTTAGACACTGTTGTTCAAGCTGATTGTTTGGTATTTGGAAGTTTATCGGCCCGTTCGCCTCAGAGTTTTGAAACCCTAAAAGAGCTTTTACAAGTGGCCAAATTCAAAGTCTTAGATGTGAATCTCCGACCGCCGTATTATGATACAACCACGCTTTCGTATCTGATGACACAAGCCGATATGGTCAAGCTCAATCATCATGAGTTAGCCGAAATCTGCTCTTGGTTTTTTGTAGAAAATACTATTGAAGAACAAATTTCAAGGTTAGCGACGCATTTCCAACTCAAAACCATCTGCGTCACGCTGGGTGCCGACGGGGCTGTGCTTTATCATCAAGGTTTGTTTTATCAAAGCAAAGGTTTTCCAGTAGAGGTATGTGATACCATCGGTAGTGGCGATTCATTTTTGGCGAGTTTTCTTTCTAGTTTTTTACAAAATGACAACTACGAATATGCCCTACAAAAAGCCTGTGCAGTGGGAGCTTTGGTAGCTACGCATCACGGTGCTACGCCATTTATTTCTGAAGAAAGTATTGAAAAATGTTTAGCGAAAAAGGCGCAAACCAATAAAATAAATGTGACTATGTGATAGAGGACTAATGTATCTCTTCGACATAGAAACACTCGATGACTTTGTGCCTTTGCCACTTTGTCCCTCAAAAATCTTTAACTAATAAATCCTAAAATAATGAGAAAAAATTTATTACTCTTTTTCCTCTTGTCGATGTTGGGACTTTCCCAGCAATCGCTTGCACAACAGCGCAGTATTTCTGGTAAAGTCATTGCTGCCGACACCAAAGAAGCGCTCATTGGAGCCAATATCCAAATCACAGGCACTACTAAAGGAGCCTCTACCAATGCAGAGGGCTATTTTACGTTGACGGTTCCTGAAACAGCCAAAAGTTTGACGGTTTCTTATGTTGGTTATACCGCACAAACAGTTACTATTGGCACACAAAGCAGTTTGGTTATTGCCCTTGAATCTAGCAATCAGCTCAACGAAGTTGTTGTGGTAGGTTATACATCTTCACGCAAGCAAGACCTCACAGGCTCAGTTGCGGTAGTAGATATGAAGCCTATCAAAAACATTAGTTCGGGTAACCCAATGCAAGCCTTACAAGGTCGTGTGGCTGGTTTGTATATCGAAAAGGATGGCTCGCCCAATGGCTCAAACAGCCGTATTTTGATTCGTGGTGCCAATACCTTGGGCAATAATGACCCATTGTATATCATCGACGGTATTCCGACAACACGTCCAGAAGTTTTCCAAAACATTAGCCCAACCAATATCGAATCGGTACAGGTATTGAAGGATGCTTCGGCTGAATCTATCTATGGTGCTCGTGCGTCCAACGGGGTAATTATCGTAACGACTAAAAATGGTGGGGATACCAATGGAAAAGTAGAGTTTCAGTTCAATAGCAGTGTTTCTTTCCAATCAGAAAAAGCAATGCGCTTCAAAATGCTCAATGCCGTTGACCGCGGTAGAGCCCTTTGGCAGGCATCCATCAACGATGGACAAGACCCAGCTTCGGGATATGGGGAAATTTATAATTTTGATTGGAACAAAAACTTTAGCAATCCTATACTCAATAGCGTTACGCCAAAACCTTTCGTGGGCGGCGACCCAAACACACCCGTTGGCGATACAGATTGGCAGTCGGTAATGTACAAAATGGGCGTAGTAACTCGCAACGACTTTACTATTTCGACAGGTAATAAAACCTCATCGTTAGAAGTAAACTTTGGTCAGTTGAAAAACACAGGTATGCTTCGTTTTACCAATTATGACCGTTTGAGTGGAAGTATCAATGCCATGACTCGTGCCTTCAACGATAAAGTTCGTATTGGCTTAAACCTTCGCGTGGCTAATTCCAACGAAACCCTTACGGCTACCGACTTGGGTGGTGCAACTACTACAGGTTTGGCTGTGAGTTTGGTACCAACTATTCCTGTGTACCAAAAAGACGGTGTGACGTATGCGGGTGCATCAGGTGGGGGTTATTCTGACCGTAACAACCCACTCCACATGCAGGATATTGCGAAATGGAACAATGCTAATCGCTTGAGTACTTTCGGAAATATCTTTGTTGAAGTGCAACCTATCAAAAACTTGTTCTTCAAAACCAATTTAGGCGCAGATAACGCTAGTTACAAGAATAAGATTATTACACCAACTTTCTCAGAAGGTGCTTTTAACCGTACTACTAACAGTTTAACTTTTGACCAAAACCAATATTTGAGTTTAACTTGGTCAAATACTCTTCGCTATAACTGGGATTTGAATGACAAACATCAATTCAAATTCTTATTGGGTACAGAATATATCAAAACAACACTCAATACGCAATTCTTGAAAAAAGAAGGATATGCCTTACAAAACGAAGACTATTTTACTTTGAGTGCAGGTACTGGTAACACAACACTTACGGGTAACGTAACAGGTAATATCCTATTCTCACAATTCGGACGTGTAGACTATACTTATAGCGATAAATATCTGGCAGCATTGACAGTTCGTCGCGATGGTTCATCAAGATTTGGTACTGACAACCGCTATGGTATTTTCCCTGCGGCATCGTTGGGTTGGAAATTGGATAAAGAAGATTTCTTGAAAAATAATAATACTGTTTCTGAACTAAAACTTCGTGCAGGTATTGGTCGTGTAGGTAATCAACAAATTGGAGATATTGCTCGTTTTGGCTTGTTTGACACACGCTATGGTACTACCCAAGCCCAATTGGTAGGTGGTTTCTGGGAGCAGTATATGAACATCGGAACTGCTTATTCTTTGTCTGGAGCTAATACAGGTACTTTGCCATCGGGTTTTGTACAAACGCAAGCAGCCAACGCAGGTTTGAAATGGGAAACTACCGACGAAGTAAACGCAGGTGTCGACTTTGCCTTTTTGAATAATAAATTCTTTGGTTCATTTGACTACTTTACTCGTCAAACTACTGGTATCTTGATTACTCCTCCAGTAGCAGCAACATTAGGCGAAGGCCAAACCAAAGCGGTAAACGGTGCATCTAAATCAAACAAAGGTTGGGAATTGGTATTGGGTTATCATGGTGAAGTAAACAACGGTTTGAAATACAATGTATCAGCCAACTTCGCTCATTTTAGAGATAAAATCACTGAATTGCCTGAAGAAGTTCGCCCAGCCTATCCTGGCAACTTAGTAAGCACTATTATCGGACATTCACAGTTTGATATTTTCGGTTACAAAACTGCGGGTTTATTCCAGTCACAAGCTGAAGTAGATGCTGCGCCAAAGCAAGTTGGTGCTGCCCCGGGACGTATTCGCTATGTAGATATTAATAATGATGGTAAAATCGACGACCTTGACCGCACTTGGATTGGTACTACTTTGCCAGCATTGGAATACGGTATTCGTTTTGACATGACTTATAAAAACTTTGATCTGTCCTTGTTTGGTTCGGGTATAGCGGGACGTACAGGTTTTGATGTGTACACGACTTATAACAACCTTATGCGTAGCCGTGAAAACGTAGGCCCTGGGGTATTCGATGCTTGGACACCTCAAAACACCAATACAACAGTGCCAGCGCTTACCTTGAAGGACAACAACAACGAGACTCGTACTTCGGACTATTTTATGGTAAATACTTCGTACTTCAAAATGCGTAATGTTCAAGTGGGTTATACCCTTACACCGAAAGCTGTTTTCTCTAAGCTACGTGTGTATGTAATGGGCGAAAACTTATTCTGGTTCAAAAGCAAAAGCTACCAAGGTCCAGACCCTGAGCGTATCGACATCAACCCTGTACCCATTCCACAAACATTCACATTCGGTGTAAATGCATCGTTTTAAGGCAATAGGCTTTAGGCGATAGGCTATAGGCATCAATAGATATTTTATGGTAGTAAGTTAACATATAAAATTAAATTTTTCAGTCACAAGATTTCAGCTTTGGGTATTCGGCAAAACATCACTATCGTTACTAAAAATCATTTTAACACTCTTTGCCTTTTGCCTGTTGCCTTGTGCCTTCAACACAAAACTTAAATCTAATTTTGTTCACTTACTTATTGAAAGTACACTACGTAAATCATTTAGGCTGTAGTTATCATTGCTTAAAGCATACAGCTTACAGCCTAAAGCAACCATTGTAAACTCATGAAAAGAAAAATATTTTCCCTCTTATTTGTCACTGGCTTACTTACCATGAACTCGTGTAAAGATGCCCTTGATTATACACCAAAAGGTGTGTTGTCCTCATCTGATTTAACCTCTCCTACGGCTGTGGAAGGCTTAGTAACTGCCGCTTATGCCGCTATTGGCAATGGCGACATGATTGGTCCGATTTATAGTAACTGGGTCTACGGAAGTGTACGCTCCGATGATGCCTACAAAGGCGGTGGCGGTACAGGTGACGTTGGCGAAATCGATGCCATTGAGCATTATAATCTCGTTACGCCTTCTATCAATGCTTTTGTAACACGTACATGGCAAAATCTCTTTAAGTCGATTTCAAGATGTAATGTGGCATTGCGTGCAGTAAACTCACTTAGCGAAGCTAGCTATCCTAACAAAAAGACTCGCTTGGCCGAACTTCGTTTCTTACGTGCACATAGCTATTTTACAATGAAGCTTTTGTATAAAAATATTCCCATTTTTGACGAAAATGCTTCAGCAGAAGAAATCTTAAAGGTTTCAAATAACCTAAGTAATGAGGAATCATGGAATAAAATTGCGGCAGATTTTCAGTTTGCGATAGACAACCTTCCTTCTACTCAAGCAGAATTGGGTCGTGCCAATAAAGTGGCGGCTCAAGCCTATTTGGCAAAATTGCGTTTGTACCAAGCTTATGAACAAAATGAAAATCACCAAGTTGTAAACATCAATAAAACTCGTTTGCAAGAAGTGGTTACTTTAACACAAGCAGTAATTTCTTCAGGTAAATACAGTTTGAATAAAGATATTGCTGATAACTTTTTGGCAGAAACAGAAAACGGTTCTGAATCAATTTTTGCTATTCAGTTTACGATAAATGACGGTACGACTTCTGGACGCTTGAATTTTGAAGATGGGTTAAATTATCCTCACGGAGCACCTCAGTATGGCTGTTGCGGATTCCATGCGCCAAGTCAAAACTTGGTAAATGCCCATGCCACAGACGAAAATGGTTTACCAAAATTTGATACTTTCAACGATTCAAATATTGACTTGACAACCGCTACAGTCGACCCACGTCTTGACCACACCGTAGGTATCGATGGTCACCCGTACAAATACGATAACACCAAGCCATTCAGTAATAGCTGGGTGCGTGATGCTGGGGTTTATGGTAATTTTCACTCGATGCGTGCTCAACAATTAGCAAGTAGTTCTTCGTATTTCAAACTTGGGCCATTTATGGGAACTGCAAAAAACTACGATATTTTGCGCTACGACGATATTTTGTTAATGCAAGCAGAAGCCTATATCGAATTGGGACAACAAGCAAGCGCATTGCCTCTTATCAATATGGTAAGAAAACGTGCCGCAGAAAGTACTGGTAGACTCAAAAAGGCTGATGGAACTTTTGCTTCTAAGTATTTGGTAAAAGAATACACCACCACAGGCTGGACACAAGCTTATGCACGCAAAGCTTTACAGTGGGAACGTCGTATGGAGTTTGCTACTGAAGGTCCTCGCTTCTTTGACTTGGTTCGTTGGGGTATCGCCGAACCTACGTTGAATGCCTATATCAATAAGGAAAAAACCAGACGTACCTTCTTGAATACTGCCAAATTTACCGCAGGTCGTGATGAGTACTTACCTATTCCTCAAGCGGAAATTACCTTTACCAATGGTTTATACAAACAAAACCCAGGTTACTAAAGGTATTGTGTGAATTGGTGGTTGAGAAAATGAGTGATTTATCTGATTATAGGACAAAATGAGTAAGGGACATTCAGATGTTTGGACTTCACCACTGAATTTTATGAAAACAGTTTTAAACTGTTTAAAAGGTGAGTCCAAGACTAAGTCTTGAACTAGGAACGACTAGAAACTTCAATTTTGTCCAGTAAAGAGAAAATTCATATAAATTGGGAAAAATGGAGACTTTAGAGGGAGCGAGGGTTTTAAGCATTGGTTTGGCCACCTCCTTCTACTGTTCTTTTGTTTGATATTTCCCACAAAAAAGCCCTCAAGAAATATCTTGAAGGCTTTTTACTTATCTATCCCTTTTTACTTAAACAAATGATACAGGTCTCATTGTAGCAACCTAAACCATCAAACTAACTCAATAATACATTAACCTTAAAACACCAGAAATATTCTTAGCAACTTTCAACGTTTGTCTTGTATAGCCATATTCGTTGTCGTACCAAACATATAGCACAACGCTTTTTCCATCTTTTGAAACAATCGTCGCTCTACTATCAAATACAGATGGACTTGGGCTTCCGATAATATCAGAAGAAACTAACTCTTCGGACATAGAATACTGAATCTGCTCTACCAAATCACCTTTGAGTGAAGCCTTACGAATTACTTCGTTTACCTCCTCTTTTGTTACCGTGTGTCCTACTTGTAGGTTCAATACGGCCAAAGAACCATTAGGCGTTGGCACTCGAATAGCATTTCCAGTCAATTTGCCAGCTAACTCAGGAATTACTTTGGCAACTGCTTTGTCGGCACCTGTTTCGGTAATCACTAAATTTTGTGCTGCCGAACGACCTCTTCTTGATTTTGGATGATAATTATCCAACAAGTTTTGGTCATTGGTATAAGAGTGAACAGTTTCGATATGTCCTCTTTCTATGCCTAATTCTTGATGAATAACCGACAAAATCGGAACGATGGCATTTGTGGTACATGAAGCAGCCGAAAATATATTTTCACCTTCTTCATACGCCAAATTATTGACCCCAGCCACAATATTCGGAATATCGCCTTTGCCTGGCGCTGTCAATAATACTTTGCTAACTCCTTTTGCCAGAAGGTGTTTACTCAATCCCTCTCGGTCTCGTTTTACACCCGTATTATCAATCACCAAAGCATCATCAATATCATATTGTGTATAATCAATCGACTCAGGCGAAGAGGCATTAATCATTTGTACACGTTGACCGTTGATAATCAAGCAGCGATTTTCTTCGTCAACGGCAACAGTTCCAGCAAATGGCCCATAAATAGAGTCATTTCTGAGCAAATCAGCACGTTTGTAAATATCTTCTTCCGAACGGTCACGGGTTACGATGGCTCTCAAACGCAACTGTTCGCCTTTGCCTGCCATACTTACCAACATACGTGCCGCCAAACGACCAATACGTCCAAAACCATATAAAACCACATCTTTGGGCGTCAAACAAAGTCGATCTTTTCCAATAAAATCGCCCAACTTAGTTACGACAAATTGCTTGGCATTATCGTATAATACGGACTCTTGCAACCACTCACTTCCCAAACGCCCCATGTCTATGCGTGATGGTGAAATTTCTATCTCATGAATAGCCTGAGCCAATTCTAATGTTACTTGTACTGTAATAGGTTGACCAATAAAATTCTGTGCGTAATCATGTAAACTTAACAAGCCCGAAGAACTCACATCAAACATTTGGTTTCTAAAAAGTAGCAATTCTACCGATTTTTCAAACCAAAGTTTACCTACCACATTTACCAATTCTAAGGCTGCTTTTTCATCTTCAATCCAATGACTCAGTTCTTGTTCATAAATAGATTCTTGTATCATGATTTACTCGTTTCAAGGTTTGTTTTGTTATAAGAAAAGATTCGTGACAAATCTTGACACAAAAGTAAGATGGCGGAATATTAATTCTAAGCGAAATTTCGCTAAATATCTATAGGT
>NZ_JBMLSD010000230.1:0-14763 GCF_049240685.1 Flectobacillus sp. | reverse complement strand
CATTCTACAAAAAGTCCTAAATCTTATTACCTTTGCAACACCAACCTCAAACTGGCTTTAAGCCGTAAATGCCCATGATTTTGTAATTTTTAGTCCCTACGTGGTACTGTATTTTCTCTTCTTATTTTCCTAGTCAAAAACTAGGCTTTTCTGCTTTGAAAAAAGCTATATTATTTTACCATTATCTTATCGTATCGTCATTTTCAATGAAAAAATACATTGAACTATTCCTCGAAGCTATTCGTGGAGAAGAACAGAATTATACTCAAATGAGCATCAATCGTGCGATTTTTCTTTTATCTATTCCGATGATATTAGAAATGATCGGAGAATCGCTCTTTGCGATTGTTGATGCCTTTTTTGTATCTAAAATTAGCATAGAAGCCATCGCTACCGTTGGGTTGACCGAATCGGTACTTACCCTGATTTATTCTGTTGCCATTGGTCTTAGTTCGGCAGCCACTGCCATCGTTTCACGCCGAACAGGCGAAGGAAACCCCGAAGCCGCTGCTCATGCCGTATCACAAGTAATTCTTATTTCCTTGGTTTTATCGGCACTCGTCGGAATTCCTGGGGCAATTTTTGCTGAACAAATTCTCACACTTATGGGAGGCGAACCTCATTTGATTGAACAAGGAGCTTTGTTTACTCGCTCAATGTTTATTAGTAGTCCTTCCATCATTTTACTTTACACACTCAGCGGTGCATTGCGTGGTGCAGGAGATGCCTCTACGGCAATGCGTTCGATTATTTTGGCCAATATTATCAATATGGCACTCGATGCCATATTGATTATGGGATTAAAATTTGGCGTAGAAGGCGCTGCCATTGCCACTACCACAGGCAGAACCATTGGGGTTTTGTACCAATTATGGTCTTTACAAAAAGGTCAGGGCAATCTCCGCTTAGAATTGAGATTACTCAAACCAGACTGGTCGGTACTCAAAAATTTGATTACCATTGGTTCGGGTGGTACAGGGCAGTTCTTGATTCAGTCGGCAAGCTGGATTTTCTTAACAAGAATTATTTCAAGTTTCGGAAGCGACGCCGTGGCAGGTTACACTATTGCTATTAGAATTATCGTATTTACGATTTTGCCAGCATGGGGTATGGCGAATGCCGCCGCTACCTTGATGGGACAAAATTTAGGCGCTAATCAGCCTGACCGAGCCGAGAAATCTGTTTGGAGAACCGCTTTTTACAATATGATATTTCTATTGTTGGTAGGCTTATTGTTTTTAGGTTTTGCGGAGAACTTCATTTCAATTTTCAACAACAATCCCAAAGTCGTAGAAGTAGGTGTGTTATGTTTGCAAATCATGAGTGCGGGCTATCTCTTTTTCGGCTACGGAATGGTCATCGGACAAGCACTCAACGGTGCTGGTGATACTCGCACCCCAACGATTATGAACTTTATATGCTTCTGGCTCATCGAAATACCTTTGGCTTATCTGATGGCGCAATACTGGCATTGGGGACCGCTTGGGGTATTCTTATCCATCGCCATTGCCGAATCTATTTTGGCATTGATGGGTATTTATTTCTTCAAAAAAGGTCGCTGGAGAACAATGAAGGTATAAATTGAGTGATTGTAAAAATCGAATTCCATCAGTAGAGACGCAATGACTGCGTCTTGAGAGGTATCTTTCTGAAATATAGTATCAAAAAAGGGGTTGGAATTTATTTTCCGACCCCTTTTTTGATATGTGACTCAGCCTTAGACGCAAAGTATTGTGTCTCTACTGATGGCATACAAATTTTTACAATAATGACTCATGTGTGTTAAACTCTATTTTACTTCAAAAGCTCTGCTATTTCGGTATTTTCCTGCATCAATGCATTTTTGAGAGGGGTGTTCCCAAAACGATCTTGGAGATACTTGTTGGCTCCTGCCTGCAATAATACTTTGACTAAAGAAAGATGCCCAAAAGTAGCTGCAAAACTCAAAGCTGTAGCGCCATTACCATTTTGAATATTAGGATTTGCCTTTTTTACTAATAATAATTGTGCGATTTCGGTATATCCTTTAAAACTAGCTCCCATCAAGGCCGTATTGCCAGAGGTATCTGCAATATCAGGATTTGCGCCTTTTTCTAATAAATATTTTACTAAATCTGTTTGTTGATTATACACTGCCAAGATTAAGGGTGTAAAGCCTTTATGGTCTTGAGCGTCAATAGAAAACCCTTGTTTTAATAAAGATTCTACGGTTGTTTTATCGCCTTCACGACAAGCATTCCAGATCGATTGTTGTGCCTGTGCTGTATGTATGATGAGAGTGAAACACAATACAAAAAGTATATTTTTCATAAAATGAAAAGCCTAAAAGTGGTAAATATTATTGAGCTGTTGAACCGATGAAACAGATTCTGGTAAATTCATATTCTTCAGACTTACAGCTGGTGTTTTGAGCAAAGAAGCCACGATAGAATCAATAACTCCGTCTGGTAGCTCTTGCTTATGTTGTTGTAATTTTTCTTGAATGGTAGTTTTATAATGTTGTTTCAATGAAGCTAAAAACTGGTTGATAGGTAATGAATCATGCCATTTCATAAATTGTGCTAACTCTTGCTCAATAATCGTTTGAACTTCATTTACTGCTGCTTGGCTTTCGGTCTTGTTCACCTGAATTTTTTCGACCAAAGTATCAATATTGATTAACTGAACCGACTGCTTTGTTTCTTCAGATATAGAAATACTTGCTGGAACAGCTAAATCAACCAATACTTTAGGAAAAGTAGATTTACGGAAAAAGGTATCTTGAATTAAATCTTTTACGCCAATACTTGAAATAACCACATCAAAATCAGAAAAGTATTGAGGTATTTCCGAAAAAGGAAGGTAAAAGTAAGAATCTCTCGATTTAGCAAGTGCTTGGGCTTTTTCGAGAGTGCGATTGGCAATTACCACATTTTCAAAACCTTGTGAAACCAAATATTTGACCACATCTTTAGCGATTTCTCCAGCTCCCAATAACAATACTTTTGCTTGTTTGCCAACGAGTCTTCTGGCGTGCTCCACTGCCAAATAACTCGTAGATTGAGAGCCTTTCAAAAAGGCGGTTTCATTACTAATTCGCTTAAATGAACGAAAAACTTGTTGAAACAAGCGCTCAAATGCCCCCGAAATAAGCCCCATGCTTTGACTCAGTAAATAAGCACTTTTGACTTGCTGAATAATTTGTTTGTCGCCCAAAACCATTGAGTGTAATCCCATAGCCACCTCCATCATATACTGAGCTGACTCTTGAGTAGTTTCAATAACTTTAAGCAAATGTCCACCAATCCATACATTCTTGAAAGTCAACATCTGTTCAATCATGTCTTTAGCGGATGTAGTTTCGGACTCGAAATACAATTCAGTTCGGTTACAAGTTGATAGAAGCATCAAGGATTTGACGTCTTCATGAGCTTGAAAATTTGCCAAAAAGGTTTGCACCTCCTCCTCCGAGAACTGCAATTGTCCACGAACTGCAACATCAGCAGTTTTATATGAAAGCGATATGACTTTGATAGATGGCATGGTTTGATGAATCATTTTTGTATTAGTGGTTAGGCAATAGGTATTAGCTTAAACATTCGTTGACAGTATTGTTTTACTTTTCAAAATACGCTCCTAAATCCTGCCCGATTTGGTTTGATATAAAGAAAAGCAAATCAAGAGCTATCAATAAAATGATGACTAATTCCTATTGCCTTTTGGCCTAATTAAGTAATCGTGCAGAATAAGATTTAAGTTATGTGTCTAGGCACTAGGCAACAGGCACAAGGCAAAGAGTGTTAAAATGTTTTTAACGACCACGGACATGCATTTTTCCCATAGCCCACCGCCGAGAGCCGATATCTGAAAGCTTAAAGCACAATCTTAAATTTTATTTTGCGTACTAACTTAAGTAAGTAGGAAAAATTAAATTAATAGTATAATTGAGGAAAAATTTGACTATAACCTTTTGATTATGAGCACCTTCAAATAACCAATATACTGTTAACTAATAACGTTTTCCTACTTACTGTAATTTATTTTCTAAACAACGCTTCAACTTCCTCACGGCTAAAGTTGAGAGCTTTAGCCAAACGAGTACCGTAATCCGCATCAGCTAGGTAGAAATAGCCTACCATTTTGCGAGCTACATCTTTGTTTTTGACAGCCGCCAAATCACCAGATAAGTTTTTAATCAAACTTACTTTATCTGTTTCGGACAAAGAGCGGTAAAAATCACCTGCTTGCTTAAAATCATTAGGCTTTGTGATTTTTTGCTGAACGGTAGTCACATTGGTAAACTTAGAAACTGAGTATTTATATTGTGCATTGTCAGCCAGAGCATCAGCCGCAACACTTGGTTGATAGTTTACATCAGAAGTTTTGTGGCGATTACTAAAAGCACCGTCTTGGTTGTATGTATTCACAGCCGCTTTTGGTGCATTAATAGGAAGCTGTTGAAAATTGCCTCCGATGCGGTGACGTTGCGTATCGGTGTAAGAAAATAAGCGACCTTGCAAAAGTTTGTCTTCAGATGGCTCTATGCCTGGCACCAAATTGGCAGGCGCAAAAGCAGACTGCTCAACTTCTTCAAAGAAATTATCAGGTACGCGGTTTAAAGTCATTTTACCAACCTTTGTCAACGGAGCAATTGACTCTGGCCAAACTTTTGTAACATCTAGTGGATTAAAATCGAATTTATCTAAATCTTCGGGTTTTAAGATTTGTACAAATAAATCCCAAGAAGGGAAGTTTCCTTTTTTGATATTATCGTATAAATCTACTGTAGCATGTTGAAAATCTTGGGCTTGTACTTTGGCAGCTTCATCAGCAGTAAGGTTTTTCACACCCTGATTCGTTTTCCAAGTATATTTTACATAACTCACTTCGCCAGCCTCGTTTACCCACTTGAAAGCATGAACACTCGACCCATCCATTTGACGATAATTAGCAGGAATACCGAAATCAGAATACACACGTGTCAACATGTGTGTACCTTCTGGAATATGTGAGAAGAAATCAAACACACGGTTGGGATCTTGCTTATTATAAATAGGCGACGGTTTGAATGCGTGCACCATATCTGGAAACTTGATGGCATCGCGAATAAAAAATACAGGCAGGTTATTACCAACGATATCATAATTGCCTTGTTCGGTATAAAACTTAGTAGCAAAACCACGTGGGTCACGCAAGGTTTCTGGTGAACCATTTCCATGAACTACTGTCGAAAAACGAACAAAAACAGGTGTTTTTTTACCTTTAGCCGCAAACAAAGCCGCTTTGGTATATTTTGAAAATTCGCCTTCTGAGACAAATTCACCATAAGCTCCAGCGCCACGTGCATGTACCACACGCTCAGGAATACGCTCACGGTCGAACGAGGCTAGCTTTTCAATCAAATGGATATCTTCTAGCAACACTTGTCCATTTTGTCCGATTGTTTTAGAGTTTTGATTATCTCCAACAGGAGAACCATTGTTAGTAGTTAGGGGAGTTTGTGCAACTGCAACAGTCGATGATAATAGCGCCAGAGCAGCAATTTTTATGGATTTATTCATGTGTTTGTTAATAACTGTTATGTTATGTTTACATGACAAAATTGCTGATTCGAGAATTATAAATCAAATTGATATTTTATATATAATTATAGATTTAAACTATATTTTATTTTTAAACTATAGTTATAGCTTATATTATAAGGACTTAGAGGGAGGCAAAGAGGGGCAGAGGCACAAAGGCACAAAGTGAAGTTACTACTCACTTTATGCCTTTGTGCCCATTAACTCTACCCCTCTTTCTTTACCTAACCTCTATCCTCTCTTCCCTTGCCCACTCTGTGCCTTTGTGCCCGTTCCCTCTGCCCCTCTTTGCCTATCCCCTATCCCCTCTTCCACTTTATGCCTTTGCGCCCGTTCTCTCTGCCCCTCTTTGCCTATCCCCTCTTCCACTCTGTGCCTTTGCGCCCTTTCCCTCTGCCCCTCTTTGCCTATCCCCTCTTCCACTCTGTGCCTTTGTGCCTGTTCCCTCTGCCCCTCTTTGCCTATCCCCTATCCCCTATCCCCTCTAATACTATATCGTCTGCGAAAAAAGTCTGTGCTGGGGATTTTCTCTAATCATGCGCATATCAAATGCCATACAGATATTACGGATAAAGGTTTTACCAGCTTCCAAAACCTCTACGCCGTTGTCGTGTAAAACAATTAAATCGTCTTCTACAAATGGTTGAAGTCTTTCGAAAAGCGCTTCTTTTTCTTCAGAAGTCCAAGTATCGGTATCCCAAGATGTTTTGAATCGACAAATCAGATTGAGAATTTGCTCACGAATTTTGAGGTCTTCTTGGTTCAAAATATGCCCACGGTGAAGCGGTAGTTTATTTTGATTGATGCTATCCATGTAGGTCTCAATTTCTTTTACATTTTGGGCAAAAGCCGTCCACGAGTCACTGATAGAAGATACTCCTAAACCAATCATCACTTTGGTCTGCGTGGTGGTATAACCCATAAAATTACGATTGAGCGTACCATTTTGTCGAGCTACATACATCGAATCACTAGCCAAAGCAAAGTGGTCCATACCTATTTCGAAATAACCATTTGCCTCCAACATCGCTCTACCCTTTTCATACAACTGGCGTTTCAAGGCAGGACTTGGGAGGTCTTCATCCTTAAATCCTCTTTGACCATTGCCTTTAATCCAAGGCACATGAGCATACGAGTAAAACGCAATACGGTCGGGCTTAAGCGCAATTGTTTTTTGAATGGTATCCTCAATACTGGCTAAAGTCTGGAAGGGTAATCCAAATACCAAATCATGGCTGATAGAGGAATATCCTAATTTTCGGCTCAATTCTGTCACTTGTTTTACCTGTTCAAAAGGCTGAAAACGGTGAATTGCCGTTTGAACTCGCAAGTCATAATCTTGCACGCCGTAGCTTACACGCGTAAAACCTAATTGATACAATACCTCCAAATGTTCGGCTGTGGTATTGCCTGGGTGTCCTTCAAAACCAAATTCTATTTCATCTGCTAATGTAGCTTTTGCTAAAATGCCTTTTACCAAACGAGCAAGATTGTTTGGTTTGAAAAAACTTGGTGTACCACCTCCAAAGTGTATTTCGGCGATTCGTGGAGTTTCGGATAATAAAGCTGTGTACATATCCCATTCCTTCAAGAGGGCGTCGATATAAGGTTCTTCTACCGAGTGGTTTTTAGTGATACGTTTATTACAACCACAAAAAGTACAAAGGCTTTCGCAATATGGCAGGTGGATATAAAGACTGATTCCTTGATGATTGCTTTCGGCAAAACTTTTTTGCAAGCTTTCTATCCAAGCTTTTTCTGTAAACTGTTCTACCTTCCAGAACGGAACCGTAGGATAACTTGTGTAGCGTGGACCAGGAACATTATATTTTTGGATAAGGCTAATCGTTGTCATAATATTGATTACATGATTTTCTCTCAAAACTAAAATGAATCGAAAGTCTTCAGAATGATTTTTATCATACGCAAAACTGATTAGGATAACCAAGCTCAAGCAAGCAACTCCTTTAGCTTGAATATATCTTTGCTTGGAGTTCAAAAATCTTTGGTTTTCATATCCTTGTCGTAACTTTGCCTATATAAAAAATCAGCTAAAGGTTTGTTAATTTGATAATCGCATGAACTTTTACATAGAGATACAAAGCTTCAAAGACTACTCGACTTTGTGCCTATATGCCTTTTCACTTATTCACTTTTAAAAATTTACAAACCAGCAATAATATTTTAAATCAAAAAAAATGCGTAAATTATCCATGGACGAGCTCAATCGCTTGTCTGCCGAAGAGTTTAGAGCTATCGAAAAATTACCTTATGTGTTAATTTTGGATGATATTAGAAGTATGAACAATGTAGGCTCGGTATTTAGAACGGCTGATGCTTTCAAAGCAGAAAAAATCTATTTATGCGGCATTACAGCTACACCTCCTCATAGAGAAATCCAGAAAACAGCCTTGGGTGCTGACGAAACCGTTGATTGGGAACACGCTACCGATGTGGTTGAATTAATCGAAAAGCTACAGGCAGAAGGTTATACTGTTATTGCGATTGAACAAGTAGAAGGTAGTACCTCCTTGTTAGATTTTCAGCCGAAAAAGACCGAAAAATATGCTTTTATCTTCGGAAATGAGGTTTTTGGTGTGAACGAAACAGCCGTAAAAAAAGCCAATTATTGTTTAGAGATACCCCAGTATGGTACCAAACACTCATTGAATATCTCGGTTACGGCAGGCATTATTTGCTGGCATTATGTAGCAGGAATCTAATGGAGTGAGGAGTGCTGAATGTTGAGTTTTGAGTTTTTTACAAACGTTTATTAAAACAGATTTTGTAAATACATTCTTCTTATAACACTCTATTATTATAATATTTATAAGAAAAATAATATTTTAATGTTAAATTTTGAGCCCAAAGTGAAAACTTAATACAAATTACTTTTTTCGCTTTGGGCATTTTTATACTTTCGATTTATTAATAATTATTTAACAATATCTTAATATTAACCTGTCATGAAATCTGATAAAAAGCAACTCGTTGACGAAATATCGGCTTTGATTTTGTCTAACCTCAAAGGCCTTAATGAAAAAAGTGCTAAGAAATTAGTAAAAACAGTAGACAAGGCTTCTGAAGAAATCGCTAAGAAATATGCGAAACTTCAAAAAGATGAAGAAGAAGCCAAAGAAAAAGCTGAGAAAAAAGCAGCAGAAAAAATTAAAGAACAATCTAAAAAAGTAGCAAAAGCTAAAGCTAAAGAAGCCGAAAAAGCAGCTTTTGATGCAAAAATCGCTCTTGTAACAGGTTCGGAGGTAACAGAAGCTCCTGCCAAAAAATCTTCAAGCAAAAAATCGTCAGCTCCAATAGTAGAAGAGGCTCCATCTTCAGAATCAGCAGAATAATACCGAAACAAATACCTTTTATCACAAGAATCGAAGAGTTTGTCAAAAAGAATTACGACTTTTGACAAACTCTTTTTCTTTTGTATCTTAATAGGAACAACGACAAAAGAAAATCTCGTTCAAACCTACAATTATTCCAAAACTAAACCCTCCTAGCTTATGTCAATTATACTTGAAGCGCAAAATGTAGTTAAGCGTTATGCTGGACATACTGCTCTCAGTGGCGTTTCGATTCAGGTACCTCAAGGTTCAATTTTTGGTCTTTTAGGTCCTAATGGCGCTGGCAAAACTTCTCTTATTCGTATTATCAATCAAATCACCGGACCAGATGAAGGTCAAATCATCTTGGACGGCGAAAAACTCCAACCCAAACATATCGAAGTAATTGGCTATCTTCCAGAAGAACGTGGTCTTTACAAAAAGATGAAGGTAGGCGAGCAACTTTTGTACCTTGCCCAACTCAAAGGTATGCCCAAAGCCGAAGCGATTGAAAAACTCAAAGCTTGGTTTATCAAATTTGACATCAAAGGCTGGTGGGACAAAAACGTTGAGGATTTGTCGAAAGGTATGCAACAAAAAACGCAGTTTATTGCCACCATTGTTCACGAGCCAAAACTGGTGATTCTTGATGAACCGTTTTCGGGCTTTGACCCAATCAACGCTAATTTGTTGAAAGATGAAATTTTAGCCTTGAAAGAAAAGGGCACTACCATTATTTTTTCAACGCACCGTATGGAGTCTGTTGAGGAACTATGCGACAATATTGCTTTAATCAACAAATCTAAAGTAGTATTGAGTGGCGAAAAGAAAGAAGTAAAAAATCGTTTTAGAGATAATACCTTCAATCTTGAGTATTCGGGTGCGCTCGCACCTATTGAAGGCATATTTGAAATTCTGAACGCTAAAAATGTAGAAGGTATTACCAAAGCAAAAGTTCGCTTGTTGGATGGCACCAATGCCAATCAATTTCTTGGACAAGCTATTCAGCAAGTAGAATTGAAGGCTTTCAACGAAAATATTCCTTCTTTCAACGAAATATTCATTAGAGTTGTAGGCGAAGATGCCAATACCATTTTATAGTCCATCAGTTATACCTACAACAATTTTAAACCTCAACAATCATGAATAAGATTTTACTCATCATACAACGGGAATATATTACCAGAGTTAAGAAAAAATCATTCTGGATAGCCTCGATTTTGGTTCCATTCCTTATCGCAGCAGTCTATACTATTCCAGTGCTATTATTTGTCAATGCCGATGACTCTAGAAATATTATTGTCTTAGACGACAGTAAATTATTCAAAGGCAAACTCAATTCGGAGGGCGACTACACGTATATCTACAGTGACAAAACATTTGAACAAGCCAAAAAAGACCTAAAGAAAAGTGATGATGATATTGTGGTTCATATCGAAAAAGACATCTTGAGCAATCCGAAAGGTGTCCAAATATTAGGTAAAAAAACCGTTGGGATTGGCACACAGCATGCCATTCAAGGCAAAATTCAGAATGAGCTAAGAAATATCAAGCTCAAAAATGCGGGGATTGACCTAAAAGTCCTTGAGGACAACAAAATCAATGTTGATGCTCAAACCTATACACTTAGTGAAGATGGTGGTGAAAAATCGAGTAGCTCGGGAGGCGCTATGATTCTGGGTGGAATTTTCGGATTTTTACTCTATTTATCAGCCTTTTTGTATGGTTCGCAGGTAATGAATGGCGTTATCGAAGAAAAAAGTAACCGTATTATCGAAGTTGTAGTGTCTTCGGTAAGACCTTTCCAATTAATGCTAGGTAAAATCATTGGTGTCGGTATGGTTGGTCTTACACAATTTTTATTGTGGGGTGTATTAACTTTCACCGCTTCTACCGTTACGACAACCATAATGTCGGGTAAAATTGAGGAAAAAGTACAGGCAAAAGTAAAAGCAGGGCTCAGTAAAGACGAAATCAAGAAATTTGAGACAAGCGTAAAATCCGAAAACCCTTTGAATAGCATTAGCAGCGCTATCGAAAATGTGTCGCTAGGAAAAATGATTCTGTGCTTCATTTTGTATTATCTAGGAGGCTATTTGCTGTATAGTTCACTCTTTGCTGCTATTGGTTCGGCTGTAGAAAGTCCATCCGAAGCTCAACAATTTATGTTTCCTGTGACTATTCCTATCATTTTATCGTTTATATTAGCACAATTTATATTACAAAAGCCCGACAGTCCTATTGCCTTCTGGGCTTCTATTATTCCACTTACCTCCCCAATTGACATGATGGTTCGTTTACCATTTGGGGTATCTAACTGGGAAATAGCATTATCACTCACACTCTTGATACTTGGATTTATTGGAACCACTTGGTTGGCGGGTAAGGTGTACCGTGTAGGTATATTGATGTATGGCAAAAAACCAAGCTGGAAAGAAATCACAAAATGGGTGTTTTACAAGGGATAATTATAAAAGCTTGAGGTTGAGAATATCCTACAGAACAACAGCCGTTGTTCGATTCAATTGCCAATTTTAGTTTGTTAATAACTGTAAACCCTGCTGTCTTTGACGGCAGGGTTTCTTTTTACTTAAAACCAATAAAAAAGCCCTTCAGAACGAAGGGCCTTCTTTAATTCCTTTAACAATAAATTGTTGGTTATCAAAGATTAATTCTATCATAAAGATATTAGTTTGTTAATAACTGCATCAATCAGTCATTATCAAAAGTTAAGAATAATCTATTGAGAATCAAATAAATTCTCGATGAATTTTCATTTTGAAAACATACGCTTATAGGCTCAATGATAATCCATCATAAGCCAACCTGACATTATTGGGTAATTCTTCCTCTACATCGGAGTGCATTCCCATTTGATGACTTATATGTGTAATATACCCCATTTCAGGCTTTACTTTTTCAAAAACTTCTAGTGCCTCCGACAAGGAAAAATGAGAGAGATGTTTTTCTCGTCTTAATGCACCTAATACCAATACTTTAACACCTTTTACTTTGGCCAACTCATGCGCCGAAATATAATTGACGTCGGTAATGTAAGCAAAATCACCAATACGATAGCCAAATACAGGAAGTTTGTAATGTAATACCTCAATAGGCAAAAAATTTACACCTTCTATTTCAAAAGCTTGGTTTCCGATGGGGCAAAGATTGATTTGGGGAATACCGGGGTAGCGTATTTCGGCAAAAGCGTAAGCAAATTCTCTTTTGATTTGTTCCAATACCTGCTCGCGACCGTAGACTGGCATATCTTTTTTCTGGAAAAAATTATATGCCCGCACGTCATCGAGTCCAGCAGTGTGGTCTTTGTGCTCGTGGGTAAATATCACCGCATCGAGCCTACTAATACGCTCACGGAGCATCTGTTGACGAAAATCAGGGCCTGCATCAATCACAAAGCTTTTGCCATCTACCTCCAGATGGATTGCGGTGCGAAGACGTTTATCACGATAATCCAATGATTGACATACTTCACAATTACAGGCTATGACCGGAACGCCCTGTGAGGTACCTGTACCGAGAAAGGTAATTTTCATGTAGAATAACGTTGGTGGGATGTTGGAAAAACCAACCTGTATCAAACAAAAATACCAAAGGACTAGTCAGCCAGACTAATCCTTTGGGAGAGCTTTTATCAAAACAACTTTCTTCTTTTTGATTTGTTAAAACCAAAATTTAGGTAAAGTGTACAAAAATGAATCGTTACACATTTACCTCAGAAGAGTCGTCGTATTATTTCTCAGTAAGAGCCTTTACTTGAGCTACCAAAGTATCAAAATTCAAAGGTTTTGCCAACATATCATTGAATCCTGCAGATTTAAAGTCATCCATCGTATAGTTACGAGCATTTCCTGTAATCGCAATGATTGGGATATTGGCTTTCTCAGCATCAGCCAAACCACGTACAGCTCTGGCGCAGTCCATTCCGTCCATAACTGGCATGTTGATGTCTAGCAATAAAATATCAAAATCTTCTTTTTCCATTGCATCTAATACCTGTTGGCCATTTTTCACAGAATGGATTTCAAAGTTTTGGAATTCCAAAATCTTTTTAGCAAGGTTTTGAATGACTGAGCTATCTTCAGCGATGAGGACTTTCTTCATATTTTTATGATAAATATTTGATTATTTTCGGGGTAAAGATAATATGACTTCTTAGTTGAAATTTTACACCTTTTGCTTATAAAAGACTTAAATTATGTAAAAATACTTATTATTACGCAACTCTCTATCAAATTTTGGAACAAATTATCATGAAGTAAACACAATTACACACAGCAATAAAGAGCGTTTTAGCTCCTCAAGATACTTCTTTTTTGGGTAAGATTCCTTTCAAAAGTTGACCAATTTAATAAACATTTAGCAACTTTCCGTTATGGTGCATCCTTAGTTATCTTTTTTTCTTCGTATAAAATCAAACAGTTTAAATCTAATAACCTTTCTGTACCTTTCAACCCTAAGGTTTTCAACTTATTAGGTATCGTATCGTTGTAGTTTTGAAACCAGTCCAAATCTATCAAAGTAGTATCAGGGAGGCCTGTTTGATTTAATACAGCCAAATTATTGACTAAGTGCGGGTTACTTTCCAAATAGCTCACTAAATCTTTGATTGTAAGTCTTTTCTGGATAATACCAGTGCTGTCGCTACTACTTACAACAACGCTAGAATCGGCCTTTTCCAAAACAAATGCCATTTGATTTCTAGACTCAAATTTTGCCTTGAGTGGAAACAATTGCGCAAGTTGGTTCAAAGCCAACTCAGGAACGCTTTTATCCATGCTTTCTGGTATGTGAACCGTCAAACAATATTGATTGTTGGGGTCGGAAGCATATTTGTTTTCGTCGGGAACTTCTAATTTAACCCTACTTTCTTTTTGATCGTATAGTATCTGATACATCAAAGGCAAGGTACAATTGGTAAATACCCAATGCTTTTCGGATTCTTTGATAAATTCGGTGGATTTCCCTTCAGCGTATGGACTCAAACTGATGCGTAACTCGTTGGCATCGGGTGTATTTTTAATATTTGAAAAAACGGTAGCAATCTTGTTTAAATTCGTATTACTTGTAGCAGAAGCAATCGAGTTGGTATTTTGAAACTCCTGTTTCATTACTATCTCCACTTTTTGATTACGAATCAACTTTCCCACGATTTCGGCATCGATTTCATCAGGAGCAGTAAATGCTTTTACGATACCATTTTTATCTATTACAACTGTATGCGGAATAAAATGGTGAAAAAAGAGTTCGTTGAGTTTACGACCCCAATCCATCCCGAATAGAACATTGTGGATATTGCGTTTGGCAATAAAGGCATCTACCTTATCACGGTTTTCGTCCGAAATAGCTATAATTTCGACAGCATTGCCATATTGTTTTTTGATTCGCTCAAAATGGCTCAAAGAAGGAATACAAGGAGCACAATAGGTAGCCCAAAACTCTAGAATAACTACTTTTCCACGAAGTTCATGAAGGTTGATTACTTTCTCATTTCCAGAGGGAGTAATGACAGATACACCAAAGTCGGGACAAACTTTGCCAATAGTTGGAGGGTCCACTTGTGACATAAAAGTTTGTGACAAAGCGGATATTGAAAAGAAAAGGAAATATACAATAAAGACTATGTAACGCATAACAAATCTACAAGTCGTAGTTAGGTTATTCAAAATTACAGTAAAGCCTAGAATATTGAAAATATTTTTGGGTATAGCCTATAAAAACAAAGTCTTTTGCCAAACAGACAAAAGACTTTGAATATCACTCTAAATAACTGATTTCTTATTTTACGTTAAATGCAACTGCTACTTTATCCCAAGCCAAAGTTACTTTACCTGAGTTTTCAGCAGTAATTG
>NZ_JBMLSD010000229.1:0-2354 GCF_049240685.1 Flectobacillus sp. | reverse complement strand
GAGAATGGGAAATGGATTATCAAATCATGCAGGAAAGTATGCTAAACAACCCATCCCTTCCATTTAATAAGCTAATAGAACGAATGCAAGAACTAAAATCCCGAATTAATAATCTGCCAACTGCCCACTGATAACTGCAAACTATGTTACCATTCCAGCAAGCATACGAAGTCCAACATTCTATCATGGAATGTCTTAAAGCTGATAAAACCGTGCATGAGGCTTTTTAAAAGTTTGTAACTGATGCGGAATATGGCATTTTTTAAGAGCCTTATGTTTCAGTGAAATTGCCATTCGTAAAAGCTACCGATGATGTGTCCTCATTCCATTGCAAAAAACACTATTGTGCAAATTTAAGGCTTTTTATTGTGCAAATTTAAGGTTTGCAATAGGTCGTTGTGGTGTTGATTTCTGATAAAACTGACTCAACATAAAAATCTAAACACTAGCATTATATCTAGGGCTTTTTTATGAACTCCTTTTTGGCAGGGATTTCTAAATGAAGATCGGAGGCGTAGTAGAGGAACATTGTCTGAACTATGATTAGTTTGGTTCGTTTGATTCTTATGATTTGATATTTCTAAATCATGTTCATCATTCAAATCAAGTAAATCATAGTTCAGACGTTTATTATTTTCCATCGCCTAATTTTTTAAGATTCGAGCTTCCATTCCCATGAGAGCCAGCGGTTTTTATCCTATTTAAGGCGTTGAAACGCTGGAATAAGATAGTGAGTGAAAAGCTATTGGAACCTACCATGTTTTTAATTCCATTAAATTCTATGGAATTAAAATAAGGATTTCGCCTTTGTTCCCTAAGTCCAATGAACTCAATAGTACTTCTGTTGCGTAGCCAGTTTTGGAGAAGATAGTCACTCCGCTCTGCATACCGGTGCTACAATGATTTTTAATGAGTAAAAAAACAGGGAATAAGCGAAAACAGTAAATTCGCAATAATAATGTTAGGCACAGTTTTTAATCTTTTTCGATGCGCAGATGTTCTATTTGCTCAACAGTTAATCCTGTCCCTTTTGCAATAGTAATATTATCTAAACCCATAACAATAAAATTTTTAGCTATCTCAACATTTCTGTCTTGTCTTACTTTATCTTCTGCCTCTAATCTTAAAGAGAGTATTTCACTCGCTTTGTAATGTAGATAATCTAAATATCGATTATAACCGTACTGTTGTTCTTTATCCAAACGCATAATATCTAAGCCTTCTTTTGCCTCTGCTAAGCCTTTAGCTTTAAATTCGTCTTTGACCTCGCTGTTTTTCAAGAAGTAAACCCATTCATCAAGCGTATCTTTAACGATGTCGTTAAATTTATTTACTTTGATAATATAGTATTCAGGAAAAAAGTCCGAAATTTCTTTTTTAGTAATAGTTTGTTTCTGTTGTATAGAAAGTTGAAATGTATCGTTTTCGTGTAAGCCCTCAAAATTCGTTTTACCTTTATAAATATAATCTTTCCCTTGCCCTAAATCAAAGTAAACAACATTGATAGAAATTACTTTTTTGATTTCAGAATAAGGTTGTCCTAATGATATATTTTCTATTAAAGCTTTTGAAGTACCATAGATCATCTGGTGAAAAAAATCAATCTCGTAAGTATTTTGAATCTCAACGATAATTAGCTCATTTTTTGAATTTTGTGTCAGGATATCTACCCTGTTATACTTGTCATTCTCTGTTTCTTGATTGCTCTCGCTTTCTAAAATTTTTTGGATTTTGATGTCGTCAAACAAAAGTTCAGACAAAAAGCCTTCTAAGACTACAAAGTTAGCCTTGTTTCGAAGTAATTTTTTCACTGCCCAATCAAAACGAATTAGTCTTTTGCTCATACTTTTGTATTTTAGCTAAAGTACGAAAAAACAATAAGCAAGGCTACTTTTACTTGTTTTTCAACTAATTAATAGCTGTGTTCATTTATCCTGATGTGTTGGGCTGTTTTTTAAAAAAATCATAATAGATGGATTATGTATAGTTTAGTTTTCTAAAAATGCGTTAAATAATAACTAAAATTCAATGGAAAAACAAACAATAGATTATATTTTTAGAATGTGCATGAGGACTTCTTATTGGATAAAGAAAGATTTGAAAATGTAATTTTAGCTAACCGAAAGCGCTTGTTATGGTCAGATTCACTTCATTTGGAGATTATCGAAGCTACATATTATCTGATCCGATAAGCTAATCAGACTATTTTACCCTACCGCCGGAATCCCTTATTTTTGCCACTAAATCATCTTCCACCAATCTTTTGATATAACGCATAAAACGCATAAATTTCTCCTTTATCTGGTTTAATGTGCTTTAAAATACACTATAAAACTAAGATGTACTTACCCTTC
>NZ_JBMLSD010000228.1:0-2407 GCF_049240685.1 Flectobacillus sp. | reverse complement strand
TCAGCTCCGTAGGTGCGAAAGACTTCAAGATAGTAAGATGGCTTTCTGTTGTTCCTACGGAGCTTTTACAATTATTTTGTAAAAAACAAAGGTATTTTATTTTACCTCCGAAATCAGAAATCCCCAATCCGAAATTCATTGCCATTACTTGATTCTATCTTTGAATTAAGTCTATCTTTTTTATAGGATAATGCTATTTTCGTTCCTTATATCTTCATGTTAGATGGTTCTTAACAAATATTTCTACAGAGTTTTTTTTTGAGAATCTATCAATTACCGAGAGCTTTACCCTGTTTGTATTTCTTTTTTTGAAAATTCTCCTAGAAAAAACTGGCATAAAAGCTTTGCTTTTTTAAATAGTCTCCTAGTTTTGTAAATCAAATTTAGGAGCTTTCATCATTAATAATTCTATTCAAGCCCATCAAAAGCGCGCCAACACATAGCGATATAGAACTTTTTTCACTTCTTCAAGAAGGAAAGTCAATGGCCTTTGACGAAATATATGAACGTTATTGGTCCAAATTATACGCTTATGCCTACAACCGTTTGCGCGACAAAGAAACATGTGAAGAAATCATTCAGGAGGTATTTGTAAGTTTGTGGGCCAATCGCAAAACGACCAAAATCGAAAGTTCTGTTTCGGGTTATCTTTATCAAGCCGTCAAATTCCAAATGCTGAATTTTATGAAGTCGGCCGAAGTCAGGAATAACTATTTGGAACAATTTTCCCACTTTCGAGATCAACTTTTCGATGATTCCAATAATGAGAGTATTGCTTTTAACGAACTTCGGATGATGTTGGAAAAAAGCATGAGCGACTTACCCGAAAAATGCCAAGAAGTATTTCGCATGAGTCGTGTGCAACATTTGAGCATTCAAGAAATTGCCCAACAATTGAATATTTCGCACAAAACTGTCGAAAACCATTTGACAAAAGCCCTCAAACATCTTCGAGAAGATTTAGGAGATTTTCTGATTTTGATAATCGTATTTGGAATAATGGGATAGGAGTGGATGGACTTTCTTCAAAATTGAGAAATAATCACTGATTCACTTAATCAACACCCCTCAATATTTAAGCATTTTTACTCAAAAATAAATTTTTATTAAATTTTTTTGTTTTGGAGTAGGTGTAATTCCATTGTCAATTTACTTCACTAGTAGAAAGGGGGAAAATCATATTTGGTGTTTTTCGAAAATGTCCAAATATTCTTTGATTTCTTTTGTAGACTATCATAAAAATATGCAAGACCGTAAATTATTAATTCTGTTTGAAAAATATCAGCAAGGAAAGTGTTCGCCTGCTGAGAAAATCTTGATTGAACAATGGTTAGATTCATTGACCGAAAAGACCGATGAATCGCTAGAAAAGGAAATCGCTAAAGAAGGTGCTTTGAAGAGTAAAATGTATCAACAAATTCAAGCACGTTTGAGCGAGCAAACCCCTGCTAGAATAATATCATTTGGATTCAATAAGATTGCCAGAATTGCCGCGTCTGTATTGTTGTTATTGGGAGTAATATTTGCTTTGAGCCCGATGGGTTATGATACCTTTGATTTAAAAAATGAAACTTTTCAAGCCTTTTCAGTTGGTAAAACAAAAAAGGTGATTTTAGAAGATGGCAGTATTATATGGCTAAAGGGAAACAGTTCATTGACATACCCCGAGCATTTTGTGAGTGCTACTCGTGAGGTAAATTTGATTGGAGAGGCGTTATTTGAGGTTGCCAAAGATGCAAGTCATCCTTTTATTGTTCACTCCAATGGTATGAATACCAAGGTATTAGGTACAAGTTTTAATATTCGACCAGTTGGCAATCATATCGAAGTGGTAGTATTTACTGGCAAAGTAGCAGTTTCTCTGGCAAATGGTAGTAAGCATACCTTGGTACTTCCATCAGAAAAGGCCATTTGTATGCCACAAGAAAGGGAGATTAAAGCAGCAGCCGTTGAAAATACCGCTTCGTATTTGCTTAATACTGAGTATAATATGAGTTTTGAAGATGCTCGTATGTCGGATGTGATCGAAAAAATCTCGACCAAGTTCGATGTAGAATTTGAGCTTACTAACAATACGATAGGAAACTGTTTAATCACCGCAGATTTTACAGACCAGTCATTGGATAAAACCATGACGATTCTTTGTCAAATTATGAATGGCAGTTATGTAATTGAAGGGAATAAAGTTTTTTTGAAAGCAGAAGGGTGTAGATAGATAAGTGAGTTTTGATTAAGTAATAGATATGCTGTTTACCAACGACTTTTAAGTACAAAAGTGCTAATATTTGAAAAAATAAATTCACAATTCACAACGAGTCCTGTACGAAGGATTAAGTTTTGTTTTTAAAATAAAATTGTAGTAGTGGCAACCCTTGCGGTTGCCCAACTCAACATGGCAACCGCAAGG
>NZ_JBMLSD010000227.1:0-10462 GCF_049240685.1 Flectobacillus sp. | reverse complement strand
AGGGTGAATTGGCACTTGGACGTAACATGAAAGTAGCCTTCATGCCTTGGCAAGGGTACAACTTCGAGGATGCGATTGTAATTTCTGAGAAAGTTGTTCGTGACGATATCTTTACTTCAATCCATATTGAAGAATTCGAACTAGAGGTTCGTGATACAAAACGTGGAGAAGAAGAATTAACAGCTGAGATTCCAAACGTTTCGGAAGAAACCGTGAAGAACTTAGATGAAAATGGTGTAGTACGTGTAGGTTCTGAAGTGAAAGAAGGCGATATCCTTATTGGTAAAATTACGCCAAAAGGTGAGTCTGACCCAACACCAGAAGAAAAACTACTTCGTGCTATCTTCGGTGACAAAGCTGGAGATGTGAAGGATGCTTCTAAGAAAGCACCACCATCATTGAAAGGTGTGGTTATCGATACAAAATTGTTTAGCCGTCCTAAGAAAGACAAAGACGAGCGCGAAAAGGCGAAGAAAGAATTGGCAATTTTATCAAAACAATTGTCAAGAGACCTTACTTCTATTCGTGCTACGATGATTGGTAAAATGATTGAGCTTTTGGAAGGTAAAACTTGTAATGGTATCAAGCATAAGTTTGGTTCGGTAATCCTTGAAAAAGGAATTAAGTTCACCGCTCGTAACATCGAAGAAGCTTTGTTCCCTGCTAAAAACTTATACCGTGATGATAGCTCTTATAGTGTGCCAGAAGAAGCTAACTTGTTAGCTGACTTGATTTTGGAAGATGCCACCGAAGATGAAGCTTCAAACAAGTTGTTGTTGCAATTAGTTAAAAACTACAACGTTCGTCGTAACGAATTAGTAGGTCGCTTCAAACGTGAAAGATTCGTATTAGAAGTAGGTGACGAGTTGCCAGCGGGTATTGTGAAATTAGCAAAAGTATATATCGCTAAAAAACGTAAGTTAAAAGTGGGTGATAAAATGGCTGGTCGCCACGGTAACAAAGGGGTAGTTGCTCGTATTGTTCGTGACGAAGATATGCCATTCCTAGAAGACGGAACACCAGTAGACATCGTATTGAACCCACTAGGGGTACCTTCACGTATGAACATTGGTCAGATTTACGAAACAGTATTGGCTTGGGCTGGTGAAAAATTGAATAAGAAGTATGCTACTCCAATCTTTGATGGTGGTACAGAAGCCGAAGTGGCTCATGAACTAGCATTAGCAGGATTGCCAGCTTGGGGTCGTACTTACTTGTACAATGGTCTTACTGGTGAGCGTTTTGATCAGCCTGTTACAGTAGGTATTATTTACATGCTGAAACTAGGTCACTTGGTAGACGACAAAATGCACGCTCGTTCAATCGGACCATACTCATTAATTACACAACAGCCTCTTGGTGGTAAAGCACAATTTGGTGGCCAGCGTTTTGGTGAAATGGAGGTTTGGGCACTCGAAGCATTTGGTGCTGCTAATATCCTTCAAGAAATCTTAACCGTTAAATCCGATGACGTAGTAGGTCGTGCTAAAGCATACGAAGCTATCGTTAAAGGTGAAAACATGCCAAAACCAGGTATTCCTGAATCATTCAACGTATTGATTCATGAATTAAGAGGTCTTGCTCTAGAGATTACCCTCGAGTAATTTGAAGATAAATTGATTTGAAGATTTGCGAAAGTTTTCCAAATCTTCAAATCTCCCCATTTTCAAATACACAAAAAAGAACCATTTTCATTCAAATACAAACACGAAAATGTCATTCAAAAAGAATAGAAAATTAAATAGCGACTTCCAAAAAGTAACTATCTCGTTGGCATCGCCAGAGTCAATTCTTGAGGGCTCGCATGGTGAGGTTACCCAACCCGAAACCATCAACTATAGAACCTACAAACCAGAAATGGGAGGTTTGTTCTGCGAGCGTATCTTCGGTCCAACGAAAGACTGGGAGTGTCACTGTGGAAAATATAAGCGTATTCGCTATAAAGGTATCATCTGCGACCGTTGTGGTGTAGAAGTTACCGAGAAAAAAGTACGTCGTGAGCGTATGGGACATATCGAATTGGTAGTTCCTGTAGCCCATATTTGGTACTTCCGTAGCTTACCTAACAAAATTGGTTATTTGTTAGGTCTTTCTACAAAAAAATTGGATCAAGTTATCTATTACGAAAGATACGTGGTAGTGCAGCCTGGTATCAAAGAGGAAGATGGTGTAAACAAAATGGACTTCTTAACAGAAGACGAATATTTGGACATTATCGATAAGTTACCTCGTGAAAACCAATTGCTACCAGACGAAGATCCTCAAAAATTCATCGCTAAGATGGGTGCAGAGGCTCTTGAAATGTTGTTGAAACGTACTGCGTTGGATGACCTTTCTTACAGCCTTCGTCACTCGGCTGCTAACGATACTTCTCAACAACGTAAAGCTGAGGCTTTGAAACGTTTGAAAGTGGTAGAGGCTTTCCGTGAAGCTGGTACTCGTATTGAGAACAAACCTGAGTGGATGGTTATCAAAATGGTGCCTGTAATTCCACCAGAATTGCGTCCTTTGGTACCTTTGGATGGAGGTCGTTTTGCTACTTCCGATTTGAACGACCTTTACCGCCGTGTAATTATTCGTAACAACCGTTTGAAGCGTTTGATCGAAATCAAAGCTCCTGAAGTAATCTTACGTAACGAAAAACGTATGCTTCAAGAAGCAGTTGACTCATTATTTGATAACTCACGTAAGGTTAACGCTGTTCGTTCTGAGGGTAACCGTGCTTTAAAATCCCTTTCTGATATGTTGAAAGGTAAGCAAGGTCGTTTCCGTCAAAACTTATTAGGTAAACGTGTTGACTACTCTGGTCGTTCGGTAATTGTTGTAGGTCCAGAATTAAAAATGCATGAGTGCGGTTTGCCAAAAGATATGGCTGCCGAGCTATTTAAGCCGTTTGTTATCCGTAAATTAATTGAGCGTGGTATTGTAAAAACGGTAAAATCAGCTAAGAAAATCGTTGATAGAAAAGATCCTGTAGTTTGGGATATCTTGGAAAACGTAATGAAAGGACACCCTGTTCTTCTCAACCGTGCCCCAACCCTCCACCGTTTGGGTATCCAAGCTTTCCAACCAAAATTGATCGAAGGTAAAGCTATCCAGTTGCACCCATTGACTTGTACGGCCTTCAACGCCGACTTTGATGGTGACCAGATGGCCGTTCACGTACCACTAGGTCAAGAGGCTATCCTCGAAGCATCCCTATTGATGCTGGCATCGCACAATATCTTGAACCCTGCCAATGGTGCTCCTATTACAGTACCTTCTCAGGACATGGTTCTTGGTTTGTACTATGTAACAAAAGGACGTAGACATACACCAGAGTACCCTATCTTAGGAGAAGGTATGAAGTTCTATGGCTTCGAAGAGGTAGTTATTGGTATGAACGAAGGAAAAGTTTCGAAACATGCTAATATCGAAGTAAAAGCTAAGGTTCGTAAAGAAGATGGTACATTGGTAGAAGAAATGGTGAAAACTGTTGCTGGTCGTGTATTATTCAACCTTTGTGTACCTGAAGAAGTAGGTTATATCAATGAGTTGTTGACAAAGAAAAAGCTTCAACAAATCATTGCACAAGTATTCAAAATTTCAGGTGTAGCTCGTACAGCCAAATTCCTAGATGATATCAAAGAACTAGGTTATCAGATGGCCTTCAGAGGTGGTCTTTCAATGGGTATTGGTGATATCATCGTACCAGAAGAAAAGGCTGAGTTGATTACTAAAGCTACAGAAGACGTAGCATCAGTAACAGACAACTACTTGATGGGTCTTATCACTGATAACGAGCGTTACAACGCAGTAATTGATATTTGGACTAAAGTAAACTCGAAAATCACGGATACGTTGATGAAGCAGATGGAAAATGACCAACAAGGCTTCAACGCAATCTTTATGATGATGCACTCTGGTGCTCGTGGTTCTCGTGAACAGATTCGTCAGTTGGGTGGTATGCGTGGTTTGATGGCAAAACCTCAAAAGAACTTGCAAGGTTCGGTAGGTGAAATCATCGAAAACCCTATCCTTTCTAACTTTAAAGAAGGTCTAGACGTACTTGAATACTTTATCTCTACGCACGGTGCACGTAAAGGTCTTGCCGATACAGCCTTGAAAACGGCCGATGCGGGTTACTTGACTCGTCGTTTGCATGACGTTGCTCAGGATGTTATCGTTAATGAGGAAGACTGTGGTACTTTGCGTGGTATCCAAATCGCTGCCTTGAAAGATAACGAAGAAATTATCGAACCACTTTCAGAGCGTATCTTAGGTCGTGTGTCTATCCACGATGTGCATGACCCTGTTACAGGTGAATTGTTGATTCCAGCAGGTGAAGAAATCACTGAGGAAATGGCAACAAGCGTAGATGATACTGCAATCGACTCTATCGAGATTCGTTCGGTATTGACTTGCGAAACTCGTAACGGTGTTTGTGCTAAGTGTTATGGACGTAACCTTTCAACAGGTAGAATGGTAAGTATCGGTGAAGCTGTGGGGGTAATCGCTTCTCAATCAATCGGTGAGCCAGGTACACAGTTGACACTTCGTACTTTCCACGTTGGGGGTACTGCCCAAAACGTAACATTGGATGCCACAATCAAAGCTAAATTTGATGGTATTATCCGATTCGAAGAGATGCGTACTGTTGCATCTGTTGATGCTGAAGGCAACCCTGTCGAAATTGTAATGGGTCGTTCGGGTGAGGTTCAAATCGTGAACCCTACTACAAACCAAGTTTATATCGCAAACAACGTTCCTTATGGTGCATATTTGCGTGTTAAAGATGGACAAACTATCACTAAAGGTGAAGAAATCTGTGCTTGGGATCCATACAACGCTGTAATCCTTTCAGAAGCAGACGGTATTGCAAGATTCGATTCAATCGAAGAAAACATTACCTATAAGGAAGAGGCCGATGAGCAAACTGGTTTGAGAGAAAAAGTTATCATCGAATCTAAAGATAAAACAAAGAACCCTTCTATCGTAGTTGTTAGCAAAAACGGTGAGGAAACTTCTTACAACGTACCAGTAGCAGCTCGTCTTTCAGTAGAAAACGGTGCCGTGATTAAGCCAGGTCAAATCCTCGCAAAAATCCCTCGTGCAGCTGGTAAAACTCGTGATATTACAGGGGGTCTTCCTCGTGTAACCGAGTTGTTCGAAGCACGTAACCCTTCTAACCCTGCCGTAGTTTCTGAAATCGACGGTGTTATCACGTTGGGTGGTATCAAACGTGGTAACCGCGAAATCTACGTTAAAGCAAAAGATGGTGCAGAACGTAAGTATCTTGTTCCACTTTCGAAACACATCCTTGTACAGAACAACGACTTTGTTCGTGCAGGTATGCCACTTTCGGATGGTGCAATAACTCCTTCTGATATCTTGGCTATTAAAGGACCAACTGCCGTACAAGAATACCTTGTAAATGAAATTCAGGATGTATACCGTCTACAAGGTGTAAAAATCAACGATAAGCATATCGAATGTATCGTTCGTCAGATGATGCAGAAAGTAGAAATCGTTGACTCTGGTGACACTATGTTCTTGAATAACCAAAATGTTGACCGTTTTGCAGTTCGTGAAGCTAACGACGATATCTTGGATAAAAAGGTAGTTGTGGATGCAGGTGACTCCGATAAAATGAAAGTAGGTATGATTGTTACAACTCGTGCCCTACGCGATGAAAACTCTTCATTGAAACGCCGCGACTTACGTAAAGTAGAAGTTCGTGATGCTCAACCAGCAGTATCACAGCCAAACTTGCAAGGTATTACGCAGGCTTCATTGGGTACCGAATCATTTATCTCGGCTGCGTCGTTCCAAGAAACTACCAAAGTATTGTCTGAAGCTTCTATCAGAGCAAAATCAGATGGCTTGGATGGCTTGAAGGAAAACGTAATCGTTGGTCACTTGATTCCTGCAGGTACTGGTGTTCGCAAATACCAAGATTATATCATTACATCAAAAGAAGAGTTACAACAAATCGAAACAGCTAAAGAACAGCAAGCTCAACAAAAGGTGGGTGGCTATCGCAAAGCTCGTTGGATTGTGTAATAACAACTCATTTTGAATAGATTTTCAAAGGCTCTTAGATTCATTTCTGAGAGCCTTTGTTCTTTTTAGAGGAAATACTAAAATCTCGAAGGCTTTGTTTGTTCGTTTTTTGTCGATAAGTGTCTTGTTTACAGGATGTTGTTGTGTTTTTTTGTGAAATAAGTTTGAAATAAAAAATTATAAAACGACCCTATCTTAAGTTAGCACGCAAAATTATGTTTAAGTTCTCGGGCAACAGGCACAAGTCAAAGAGTGTTAAAATGTTTTTTAGTCACGATAGATATGTTTTGCCGAATGCCCAAAGCTGAAAGCCGAGGGCTCAAAAATTAAATATTATTTTGCGTTAATACTTAAATTGATAAAACTTCATTTTTATGCCATAATTCGCTTCAATAAAAAGGTAGAATAATTGAATAGGTCGGGTTTTTGATTAAATTTGAAAAACAAAATTTTATGTTTTAAACTATGGCAAATCAACAAGACGAGACCCAAATCAATGTAGAGCTTACCGAGGAAATGGCAGAAGGTGAGTATGTAAACCTTGCAATGATTGCACATTCACAAAGTGAATTTGTAATTGATTTTATCAAAATGATGCCCGGCTTACCCAAAGCAAGAGTAAAATCACGCGTTATTATGACACCAGATCATGCTTACCGATTACTAAATGCCCTCAAAGAGAATATCGCTAAGTATGAAGATACCTATGGAAGCATTTCAGACGAAAAAGGAGCAATAGGCTTTCAATTCCCAACAAATTATAATGGACCAGTTGGTGAGGCATAGCCTAAATGAGTAATACCTATTTTAAGAATAGTCTAGCGTATTCATGTTTTAGGCAATAGGCAGCAGGCACTAGGCAAAGAGTTGTGCTTGCCTGATGCCCGTTGCCTAAAGAATTACACTTCCATTCCCACCTAACAGTTTGGGACACATCAACATCCTTCATAAATATTATCCCTAAAATAGAGTAGAATAAACCCCTTATTTTACTTTCTAGTCAAGTATGTATTTACAAATTATATTCGTTGTGTGATGGATCTTAAACTAAACAAGTCATTTTTATCGACTGCATCTGCCCAATTAAAAGGACAAGTGCAAGTGCCTGATGAAGCTTTATTCTCTTTACCTGAAAAAGTATTACAGTTTGGTACAGGCGTATTATTGAGAGGCTTATGCGATTATTTTATCGATAAAGCGAATAAGCAAGGTGTATTTAACGGACGTATCGTTGTCGTAAAATCAACAGACAAAGGCGATGCCGATGCTTTTAACGAACAAGATGGCCTATATACACACTGTGTGAAAGGCTTAGAAAATGGTAAATTAATCGAAGAAACGATTATCAATAGTGCCATTTCTCGCACCTTATCTGCTCGTAACGAGTGGAGTGCTATTTTGGAGTGCGCCCGTAACCCAGAGATGCAAATAATTATTTCGAACACAACGGAGGTTGGAATTGCACTACTCGAATCCGATAAGGTGACGTCGTCTCCTCCTCAATCATTTCCAGTAAAATTATTGGCTTTCTTGTATGAACGATGGAAGCATTTTGGAGGTTCTGCTGAAAGTGGAATGGTGATTGTGCCTACCGAATTAATTGTTGGAAATGGCGACAAACTGCAAGAAATTGTACTAGAACAAGCTCATCGTAACGCACTCGAACCTGAGTTTATTGAATGGATTGATACACATAATCGTTTTTGTAATTCTTTAGTAGATAGAATAGTACCAGGAAAACCTGAAAATTCAGCCGAAATTTTACAGAAGTTAGGATATCAGGATGACTTGTTGATCATGTCGGAGGTTTACCGTTTATGGGCTATTCAAGGCGATGAGCATGTTCGTAAGGTGTTGAGTTTTGCACAAGCAGATGAAGGTGTAATTATCGACAAAGACATCGAGATTTATCGTGAACTCAAACTTCGCTTACTAAATGGTACACACACACTCATGTGTGGTATGGCTTATTTGCTAGGTTTTAAATACGTAAAGGACGTGATGGCCAATGGTTATATGAGTCGTATTATTACCAATCTGATGTTAGGCGAATTGTCCTTGGCTATTCCATATAAAGTAGATTCAAAAACAGCCGATCGTTTTGGCCGTATGGTGCTAGATCGTTTCCGTAATCCATATATCAATCATAAGTTGTTGGATATTACAGTACAGTATTCTGCTAAAATGCGTATGCGTAATGTACCAATCTTGATGGAGTATTACCGTGAATTTGGTCGTGCGCCAGAGCTATTTGCTATGGGTTTTGCTGCTTATTTACAGTTTATGCATGCTGTAAAAGAGGTAAATGGCAATTATTACGGAGAATGTAACGGCGAGCACTATCAGATTAACTGTAATTATGCATCCTATTTCTACGATGCATGGGATAATTTTGATTTGCATAAAGTATTATCCAATCGTAGTCTTTGGGGTGAAGATTTAACACAGTTGGCCGGGTTTGAAGAATCAGTTGCAAAATACTTGTAAGAATAATTGAAACAAGAAAGGCGTTCTAGCTCTCCAAGAGTTTAGGACGCCTTTTTGTTTTACCAAAACATGATTTCTGAAAAGCATTTGTTATCTTTCGGAAGACAATTCTGTACAATCATTAAGGAATCAGGAATCATGAAAAAAGTAATCACCTTTGGTGAAGTGTTAATGAGACTTACCACACCAAATTTTGCAAGATTTTCACAAGTGGACTCGTTCAACATCAATTTTGGTGGTGGCGAAGCCAACGTGTCTTCGTCTCTTGCAATTATGGGTATTCCAGCAAGTCATGTAACAGTTTTTCCTGATAATGACCTTGGCTATGCAGCACGCACTACCTACCTCAAATATGGTGTTGGTACGGAGTTTATGCAAATGAAAGGAAATCGTTTGGGTATTTATTTTGTCGAAAATGGTGCTGCTATGCGCCCTTCAAAGGTAGTTTATGACCGTTTTGATTCTGCTTTTGCATTACTTAATCCTGCTGATTTTGATTGGGATGCCATCTTTGCTGACGCCCAATGGTTTCATTTTACAGGAATATCTCCTGCCATATCTGCATCGGCTGCAGAGGCTTGTCTTCATGCAGTAAAAGCTGCTCGTCGTTTAGGGCTAACGGTTTCAGCGGATGTGGGATACCGTAAAAATCTCTGGCAGTGGGGCAAAAAGCCAAGTGAGGTAATGCCTGAGCTAATCGCGCATTGCGATGTGATTATTTGTAGTAAAGGCGATGCCAATGATATGTTTGGGATTACTCCAAATGATGAAAAGGGTAGTTTTAAATCTATTTGTCAACAGATTTTAGCGCAATTCCCTCAAGTCAAGTTTGTCCTAAATACTAAACGAGGGCAAATTTCTGCTTCACATAATACCCTCTCTGGAATATGCTGGAATGGCACCGAAATGATAAAAACTAAGACAATTGATATCCCAAATATCGTAGATCGAATTGGCGGTGGCGATGCCTTCATGGCGGGTTTTATTTATGCGTATATCACATTCCAAGATATTCAAAAAGCATTAGACTATGGTGTAGCGGCCTCAGCCTTAAAGCATACAATAGAGGGCGATTTTAATTTGGCAACTCTTCCCGAAATTGAAATGGTTGTGCAAGGTGATGTAAGCGGAAAGCTCAAACGCTAATCTAACATTATTTTTTTTAGAATTGTTATTGATTCTTCTATCTCTGAAAGATTCATTGAGGCAAAACCAATTCTACAGGCATTTAAAGGTTTATATGCGCTCCCATTTGGTAAGTATAAGCCTTTTTTGTTAGCTTTTTCTGACAGTATTTCTAAGGGATATTTTTTCGAAAACTTCATCCAGATTGCCATTCCACCTTGTGGCTTTTCAAAAGAAACCTTTTCTTCTAACTCTTTTTCAAATAAATCACAGGTAAAATCACGACGCTCACGATATTCCTTAAGTGCCTTGGTTACGTGTCGTCTGAGTGTTCCATCTTCTAATAAATCGGCTAGGCAGGCTTCGAGGAGAGTATCTCCCTGACGGTCAATAATTCTTCTTATTTTACCTAGTTCTTCAATTATTTTAGGGCTAGCAACAACGTATCCTACTCGAAAAGTGGGTGCTATTAGCTTGGTGAAAGAACCAATATAGATGACTTTTTCATGTATATTGGCACTAGCCAATGGGAGTACTGGTCGATTAGCATAATGAAAATCGTAGTCATAGTCATCTTCGATAATCCAAAAATCATACGTTTCAGCTAATTGCAATAAATGCAAACGACGTTCAGGTTTGAGCGTAACAGTAGTCGGATGATAATGATGTGAGGTAACATATACCATCCTGATAGGATGCTTCTGACAGAGTTTTTCTAAGGCAATTGTATCCAAACCATCTTCATCCACAGGAATGGTTATCATGGTTGCTCCAAAATGCTCAAATGTCTGGTTGCTTGCTTGATAAC
>NZ_JBMLSD010000226.1:0-1735 GCF_049240685.1 Flectobacillus sp. | reverse complement strand
GATTGTGCTTTAAGCTTTCAGGTATCGGCTTTCGGCGGTGGGCTATGGGAAAAATCCATGTCCGTGGCCTTTAAAAACATTTTAACACTTTGTGCCTGTTGCCTTGTCCCTAAGACACAAAACTTAACTATAATCCTGCACGATTACTTAATATATTAATAACGTTTTCCTACTAAACTCCAGCAAAAGCCAAAAATCACTAATTCACCATTATATATCCCCCAACTGTGGGCGTAATAGAATTTCTTCTAATACTGTGCTGGCTGGCATTTTGTGAGCTGTCCAGATTACCTCAGCTACATCTTCAGAACGCATAAAACGCTCGGATGGCAAATCTACACCAGCCCACGAATTGGTCAAGGTAGCACCTGGCAAAATGCTTGTTACGCGTACATTAAAAGGTTTAAGCTCCTCCCGCAGTACCTTACTCATACCCAAAAGTGCAAACTTTGAGATACAATACGAGCCTCCATTGGTATAGGCAGTAATACTTGCCGTTGAACAAATATTAAAAATATGTCCCGAGCGTACCTCAATCATTTGATTAACAAATTGACGGGTCAGATGGTAGGCGCTGTACACATTCGTTTCTATCATAGCCTCGAGCGTTCCTTCCTCTTCATTGTGAATTTGTCCAGGAATAAAGAAACCTGTATTATTTACCAAAATATCTACATGCTGAGTATGCTGACGTACAAAGTCGGCAAAAGCCATTACCTCACTTCTTTGAGATAAATTAGCTTTAAAAAAATGTACATTTGATAATCCTTTTAAAGACTCATCCTCCGAGCGAGCACAAGTAAAAACTTGATATTGTTCGTGGGCAAACTTCTCAACAATGGCTCTTCCGATTCCTTTGGTTCCACCCGTAACTATTATAGATTTCATAAATGATGGTTTATAGTCAATATGTATCTTTTTCTTTAAAAAATTATTCTTTGAATTCTAAACTAACAACAACACCGACAAAAACTCTGTTCCACTGACCGATTATTCTTGCAAGGTTTGTTATCTTTGAGGGCACAGCTTGCTAAAGTTGTCATAGCTACAAAAAACGTAGCAACGAAGTTACTAACTTATAACACTTAACAGAAAACGAAGTGACAAGAATAGGCAGATATTTCATTTTCTTGGGGAATTTATTTAAAAATCCTGAAAAATTTAAGGTTTATTTTGATTTGGTATTTGAGGAGGCTTATGAAATTGGGATTAACTCGCTGCTCATTGTTTCGATTGTTTCATCCTTTATTGGGGCGGTAACTTGTGTACAAACTGCCGCCAACTTATCCAATCCTTTTGTACCTAAGTACATTATTAGTTTGATTGTACGAGATTCAACCATTTTGGAGCTAGCTCCTACCATTACGGCCATTGTATTGGCAGGTAAAGTAGGTTCGCATATTGCGAGTCAATTAGGTACTATGCAAATCACCGAGCAAATTGATGCTTTGGAAGTTATGGGTATCAATTCGACTTCGTATTTGGTATTGCCCAAAATTATTGGTGCAATAATTACTTTCCCAATGTTGGTAGCACTGGCTGGTTTTTTATCAATTTATGGAGGCTATTTGGCTGGCTGGCTTTCAGGAGCAATTTCTCCAACAGAATATATCCAAGGTTTAAGATTTGATTTTCATCCAATTTATGTACCTTTTGCTATCATCAAATCAGTAGTTTTTGCATTTCTGATAGCTTCAATTTCTGCCTTTCAAGGTTACTTTACGAAAGGTGGAGC
>NZ_JBMLSD010000225.1:1389-29423 GCF_049240685.1 Flectobacillus sp. | reverse complement strand
AAGAGTTTTAACATGTTTTTTAGTAAATACAAATATGTTTTGCCGAAAGCTTATTTCTGAAAGTCTTTACCTGAAAGCTTTAAGTCAAGTCAACAGGCACTAGGCAAAGAGTTTTAACATGTTTTTTAGTAAATACAAATATGTTTTGCCGAAAGCCCAATGCTGAAAGTCTTTACCTGAAAGCTTTAAGTCAAGTCAACAAGCACTAGGCAAAGAGTTCTAACATGTTTTTGAGTAAATACAAATATGTTTTCCCGAAAGCTTATTACTGAAAGCCGTTACCTGAAAGCTTTAAGTCAAGTCAACAGGCGCTAGGCAAAGAGTTCTAACATGTTTTTGAGTAAATACAAATATGTTTTGCCGAAAGCCCATTGCTGAAAGTCGTTACCTGAAAGCTTTAAGTCAAGTCAACAGACACTAGGCAAAGAGTTCTAACATGTTTTTTAGTAAATACAAATATGTTTTGCCGAAAGCCCATTGCTGAAAGTCGAAAGCCATTTTTACAGCATACAGCCTAAAGCCTAATGCAAGTTATTCCTTATTTAAAAAATCCTTTTGCTATCAAGTAGGGAATAATCAGCCAAAGAAGTCCTTTGATTAGGAAAAAAAGAAAACCTGCTAGACCCAATTTTTTGAGCCAAGATTGAAATTTATTGGGATTTTGAGGTGATGGATTCATTTTGTATGGGCAATTTCTTTAGTGTATCAGGGCACAATAGTCAAAGGTTGAACGACAAACCTATATTTAGACTTACAATAAAACGATTTTAGAGACTATTTAATTTCCTAGCTACTAAATTCTAATTTCATTCCTATTTTGCCTAAAGCTAACTCTATAACGCAAAATACTGAAAAAAGGCTCAACTATTCTTACTTTGGCATAAATTTGGCGCAAGTGTTTTTGGTTTGAGAGTAATATTTTTATTTTACACTCTCAGCAATATTTCAAATCCAACTCATTTATTATCAATCCGCTGATGGCAAAATCTAAAACTTCTAAAACTAAAATTCAATCTGTATCCGAGCCCAAAGATGCGCCTAAAATTAGGTCTGAAGTCATTTCAATTTTTGATAAATTTTCAGTCTGGCAAGGGTTTGGTTTACTTTGGGGCTGCGTGCTTCTGATTTCGGTAATTCTTTTCAAGGATTATCTTTTTCATAAAAAATACTTTTTGTTTCTCGACCTTGGCGCCGATTCTATCAATATTATTTATACCAACTTGATGCATTATGCCGATTATATCAAGTCCGAAGGTATGCCTGCATGGTCGTTTAAGGCTGGGATGGGGCAAAATATCAATCCATTTTGGTTAGACCCCATTGCAACAAGTGTGTTGTTTTTATTCGGAAAAGAGAACATAGCAGGTAGTTTGGTGTTGGTGGTAGTGATAGAGATATTTTTAGCAGCCACTTTCTTTTATGCTTTTTTACAAAGTCTTCAATTACATAAGTTTGCTTCAACTGTCGGTGCGTTGAGCTATGCTTTTTGTGGCTATTTGATTGTTTGTAGTACTTGGGATTTAAACAAATATCCAACCGAAGTATATCAAGCAGCGTTCTTACTTTTTGCGTTGGAACAATGGATTGGGAAAAGCAAATGGTACTTTTTCCCTTTGAGTATCGCCCTGATTGCCATTCATCAACCTTTTTATTTGTACTTGTACGGTGTTTTGATTTTGATATATACCTTGGTACGCCATTTTGAAGATGCTTCAAAACCTGTATCGCAATTACTGCTACAACTGCTCGGTTTGGTAGGATTTGGTATTTTGGGCTTAGCTTTGGCTGGTTTTATTTTACCAAGCAATATTTATCAAATTATCGAAAGTCCACGTGTGGCTGGTGGCGTATCTTATTTTGATACCCTTTCGGCGGCGTCGCCATTCGATATGTCGGATGGCGTACAGACGGCCTCTGCATTTCTACGCTTTTTCTCGAACGACCTATTAGGTACAGGCTCTGATTATCGAGGATGGCAAAACTACATGGAGGCGCCTGTGCTATATGCTGGTATCTTAACACTTGTGGCAGCACCTCAAGCTTTTGCTTTGGCTACTCGTCGTCAGGTGATTATTTATGGCGCAATTGCATTTGCTTGTTTTTTAATTTTAACTTTTCCTTACTTTCGATATGCCTTCTGGTTGTTTTCGGGTGATTATTATCGAACAGCGGGCTTTTTTATTGTAATATTCTTATTGTTTTTGGCGTATCGTGGTATTTCCCAAATTGTACAAAAATCAGAAATTAATCTTGTGGTGCTGGGCGCAACTTTGGTGGTATTACTCTTTGTGTTGTATGCACCGTATGAAATACCAAAAGAAAATATAAATAGTCGTTTACGTACTTTGGTGAGCTTTTTTGTAGTATTACAAGCTGGTATTTTGTATTTATTGAGTCGTTCTTCTCTAAAAAATATGGCTCAAATTGGGGCTTTGGTACTGGTCATTGCAGAAATACTGTTTTTGGATAATCCCGCACTCAATCGTCGTAATGCAGCTTCGGTTTCGGAGTATAAAGATAAAAGTTCGTTGTTTGAAGATGCTACCAATGAAGCTGTAGCTCGCCTCAAAAAATCAGATACCTCTTTTTACCGAATAGATAAAGATTACGCCTCAAGTCCTGCGATTTTCGCTGGGCTCAATGATGCCAAACTACAAGATTACTATGGGACTTCGTGTTATTCTTCGTTCAACCAAGTTAATTATGTACGCTTTTTGTTAGGCATGGGTTTAGTGAAAAAGGGTGATGAATTTAGCACAAGATGGGTAAATGGATTAGGAGGAAATACCTTGCTGGAAAGTGTAAATGCAGTGAAATATGTTCTGATTAAAAATCCAAATATGGATTTGCGTCCGCAAGGCTTTACACCAGTTGACACAGTAGGAGAGGTGAAGGTATTGAAAAATAATAATGCTTTGCCTTTGGCTTTTACCTATAACCAATATGCCGACGAAAAGACATTTGAACAACTTTCGCCATTTGCCAGACAAAAAGTATTATTACATGCTTGTGTTTTGAGTCAAGAAAAAGGGAAGGAATTAGGCTTGTCGCTTTACCAACAAGCAGATACAACGAGTACGCTAAATGGGGTAGAATATAATGATGCGATTGTTGCCCGAAAAGCTAATCCTTTTACCATGACTCAATTTTCGGATAATCATATCGAGGGAAACATCAAGTTACAAACTTCTCAGTTGTTGTATTGGAGTATTCCGTTTGACATCGGCTGGAAAGCTTTGGTAGATGGGAAAGAGCAGAAAATCGAGCAAGTGAGTTTTGGTTTTATGGGTATTCCATTATCAGCAGGAAATCACCAAATATCGCTTCAGTATGAGGCGCCTTATGTGAGTATGGGTACAAAAGTAGCCCTAGTAGCTTGGTTGCTGTATATCGCAGGTATAGTTTTCTTTTTGATAAAACAAAGAAAACTTATTTAGTGATTTGTGGTTGAGTGATTATTTTAATTGAAGAAAGAAAGTATATGACTCACTTTGGTAAGTATATACTAGTAACTGATATACGGTTAACTATTAACTTTTTTAAAATAATCACTCAATCACCAAATAACTTAAGCGAGTAAATCTGCTATGGCTTTTTCTACTTTTTCAAAACCAAATTTTTGTTTTACCTCTTCCATCATCGCTGTAATTTCTGCTGTACAAAGGTTGCCTATACTTCCTTCGTGTGAGTGTTGTAAATTGCGATTTGGGCTGTATTCTCCTGAGTTGATTTCGTTTCCGATAATTTTGTAAGCTTCTCTAAAAGGCACACCTTGCAGTACCAATTCGTTGACTCTTTCTACCGAAAACAATAAATCATACTTTGAATCGTCCAAGATACCTTCTTTTACCTGAATACCTGACAACATAAAATGTGTCATATCCAAGCAACTCAAAATTTCGTCAAAAGCAGGCATTAATACCTCTTTCAAAATCTGCATTTCACGGTGGTATCCAGAAGGCAAGTTGCTCATTACTAGCATAATGTCATTGGGAAGTCCTTTTAGTCTATTGGTCTTTCCACGTAGTAATTCTGCCACATCAGGGTTTTTCTTATGAGGCATAATAGAGCTACCTGTTGTCATTTCGTCAGGGAGTTTGATAAAACCAAAATTCTGAGAATTGTACAAACAAATATCCATTGCCAAACGAGATAACGTAGAGGCAATCTGAGCGATAGCTGTTACTGCAAAAAGCTCAGTTTTTCCTCTCGACATTTGAGCATATACCACATTGTAATGCAAATGGTTAAAGCCCAACAATTGCGTTGTCATGGTGCGGTTTAAAGGAAAGGAAGAACCATATCCTGCGCCCGAACCAAGGGGATTTTTGTTGGCTAATTGATAGGCTGTTTGCAACATTTCCATGTCGTCAACCAAACCTTCGGCATAAGCCCCAAACCACAAACCAAATGACGATGGCATGGCAATTTGCAAGTGTGTATAGCCTGGCAACAAAACACTTTTGAAGCGCTCACTAAGTTCTGTCAACAAGTCGAATAAACGGAAAGTGGATTCTGCTAACTCTTGCAAACGTGCTCTTGTGAAAAGCTTCAAATCGACCAAAACTTGGTCATTGCGAGAACGACCCGAGTGGATTTTCTTCCCAGCTTCGCCCAATTGACGAGTAAGCATCAATTCTACTTGCGAGTGAACATCTTCGATACCCTCTTCGATGACAAATTCACCGTTTTGGATACCTTGATAAATATTTTTCAATTCAGATTGTACCTGGGCCAACTCATCAGCTTCGAGCAAGCCAATGCTTTCGAGCATACGAGTATGTGCCAAAGAGCCCAATACATCGAATTCAGCTAATAATAGGTCAAACTCTGGGTCACGACCTACGGTAAATTTTTCTATTTTCTCGTTAACAGAAGTATTATCTTTTTGCCAAAGCTTACTCATTTTGAATATTGAGTTTTAAGTGTTGGAATGGGGATGAGTTAGTTAGTGAATGGTGAATTAGTGAATTGTGAATGAGTGATTTTTAAATTGAAAATTCTACTCACGATTATTAGGATGGCTCAGATGTCTAATTTGGGTACTAATACAATTTGGGCTTCCATTGGACTAAACAATAACCAATTGGTCTCATTCACAATTCACAATCAGAACTGTACGAAGGATTCTAAAACTGTCTATTTCGGATATCGGATGTTGGATTTCGGAATTATAATCTTTTATGTTTTGTAAAAAATAGAGGTATTTTACTTTATTTCCGAAATCAGAAATCCCAAATCCGCAATTATTGAAAATCCTTCGTACAGCATTCATTCACAATTCACTAATTATATTATCGTTTGTTTCAACATTTTGATGTACAAATCAATTCCTTCTTCTATTTCAGAAAGGTAAATAAATTCGTCTGCTGTGTGTGAACGCTCCGAATGTCCTGGGCCTAGTTTTAGGGATTGACAAGACAAAACCGCTTGGTCTGAAGTCGTGGGTGAACCGTACGTTTCACGACCTAATGCCAACCCAGCCTGAACGATTGGGTGTTCTTTTGCAATAGAGGAAGGTTTGAGTCGAATAGAGCGAGGGTTAGCCTCTGATTCAATATTTTGACGAATGGTTTCTAATATTTCCTCTAAAGTATATTGTTCCGTTACACGACAGTCAATGGTAAAAGTACAGCTATCTGGCACTACATTATGTTGCTTACCCGCATTTATGACCGTTACCGACATTTTGATAGGACCAAGTACTGGAGAAACTTTCGGAAACTGATAGTTTTTAATCCATTCAATATCTTTGATTGCTTTATAAATCGCATTGTCACCTTCTTCACGAGCTGCATGTCCAGCTTTTCCGTGTGCAATACAATCTACAACCATCAAACCTTTTTCGGCAATTGCCAAATGCATTTGTGTAGGTTCGCCAACGATAGCAAAGTCTATTTCTGGCAAGTCATTGTCCTTGAGTAACAATTCCAAACCATTTATTCCAGAAATCTCTTCTTCGGCCGACGCTACAAATAAGACATTATATTTTAGGTCATTACGATTATAAAAGTAACAAAAGGTTGCCAAAAGACTTACCAAGCAACCACCTGCATCATTGCTCCCCAAACCAAACAATTTCCCTTCCTGAACTATAGGCTCAAAAGGGTCAAGTGTCCACTTTGGATTAGGCTTTACAGTATCATGATGGGAATTGAGTAATACGGTAGGAAGTTCGGGATTAAAATGCTGATTGCGTGCCCACAGGTTATTGATTTTTCTTCTAAAAGGGATATTTCTTTCTCTGAAAAACTCTTCAAGAATATCACCTGTTTTGTCCTCTTCACGACTAAACGACTGCGTAGCAATCAATTGTTTTAACAACCCAATAGCATCTTGGGTTAATTGTTCTTGTAGGGTCATTGGAATCAGCCCGTTTGAGATAAAAAATAAAAATATTAGGTCGAAATTATCATGAACACTTTTGTTAAGCAAACATCCAACAAAAGAATTCAGAAATATGCCGACTTTTGAGGCAACAAGCCTGTCAATATTTGCTTGTTTAGTGAGATTGCATGATTGGGCATTGGGCTGTCAGGTAACGGCTTTCGGCGGTGGGCTTTGGAAAAAGCATGGCTGTGGTTATTAAAAAACATCTTAATACTCTTTGCCTTGTGCCTGTTGCCTAAACAAATAACTCAAATCTTATTCTGCACGATTACTTACAATGTTAAAATGTTGTATTTATCGATCAAATTTTACCGAGAATCTAGTAGCCAAATCAGCAATTTTATCTTTTTGGGCTAATTGTTCAACCCATTCATTAGGAATTTGCTCAAAACCATAATAAAAACCTGCTATTCCACCAGTTACGCTGCCGATGGTATCGGTATCATCACCTAAATTTACCCCTTTCAAAACAGCCGATTTGAAGTCATCTGTTGTCAAAAATGCCCAAAGTGAGGCCTCCAAAGTATGCAAGATATAGCCCGAAGAAAAGATTTCGCTTTCATCAGTTTTAGAAATATCGTCAAATAGAAGTCTACTATATAATTCTAATTCGGCAGGTTTTACTTGTACCGACAACAAGTAATCTCTTACTGTATTTTGCGTAAGGCTGTAGGCTTCATGCTTTTCTTTGCCTTTCATTAAGTTGAGCAAATACTCAGTAGCAAAAAAACAGCCTATCAAAGTGCGTGTGTGCCCGTGCGTAATACCCGACACCATTTTGATGATGCTACAGCGCTCTTCAATAGATTTATTTTGGGTGTAATAAACAATAGGTAGTGTACGCATCAATGAGCCATTTCCATTCGAATACTCATCACATTCGCCCGAGTTGAGAGGAGAAACCCCTTTGAGCAAACGGTCGATAGCATTACGCGTGGCAATACCCACATCAAAAAATGCCCCATGTGCAGTCCAATAGCCATTATCGTACCAGTCACAAAACTTTTTAGCAAGACCATCTAGGTCAAAACCTTCCACTAGTTGTTCTGCTAAACAAAAAGATAAAGAGGTATCGTCTGACCAAGTACCTGCTGGCTGATGATGAGTACCAAAGGCACGCATACCCTCCACAGGGTGTGCCTTGAGGTGCTTGCGGCTCATAAACTCTACAGGAACACCAAGGGAGTCGCCAATGGCAATACCAAAAAGTAGACCTTTGCTTTTCATAGAAATAAAATAAATAATAATGCAGCATTGAGCCATTGGCTTGAGGCTATTAGGTGTCTAATTAACCAAAGCCGATGAATCAATCCCGAAATTTATATTGTTAGTGCTGTTCCTGAATTACCTTCACTTACGGCTGCAAGAACTTCTTTGGCGTGGCAGATAGTTACTTGTTTTACTCCTTCTCCGAGTGCTTTGAAGGCATTGTCTAGTTTGGGAATCATTCCTTTGTTGATAGCGCCAGATGCCTTATATGCGGCATAAGCCTCTGGTTGTAATTGTGGAATTACGGACTCATCATCGTCAGGATTTGAAAGTACGCCTTTTTTCTCGAAACAATAGACCAAATTTACCTCAAATTCTTTTGACATGGCCGTTGCTACCGCTTGTGCTTGTGTGTCGGCATTGGTATTGAGCATATTGCCATCAAGGTCATACGTCAAAGGGGCAAATACGGGTGTAAGTCCTTGTGCAATCATGCCTGCGATTTGAGTAGCATCTACACGCTCAATATCGCCTACAAAACCGTAATCTATTTCTTTTACAGGACGTTTTTTAGAAAGAATAACCCCACCGTCGGCACCTGTCAAGCCGATGGCATTAGTACCAAACTTTTGAAGTTGGGCTACGAGGTTTTTGTTTACCAAACCACCATACACCATCGTTACGACATTGAGCATAGCTTGGTCTGTAATACGACGACCTTCCACCATCACGGTTTCGATACCTAGTTTTTCAGCAATTTGCGTAGCGATTTTGCCACCACCATGAACCATAATTTTAGGGCCAGCAATTTGAGCAAAATCAGACAGAAATTGATTACATAGGGTTGGGTTGTCGATTACATTACCCCCAATTTTCACAACAGTGAGTTTCATACAGATTATGTTAATTTGGTTATACAGAAATGTTGCCTTCGCTTTTTGGCGAGATAGCGCTATTAAACAACAAATGTACAGACCCTAAGACCTGTACATTCGAAAATATGATAGATTGATGGAGTAGTGGAAGAGTGGGCGAAAATGATTATCACTCATTCATTCACTCAATCACCATTAGAATAAGTACGGGCTTTCTTCACGTATAATACTCAGAAGCATTTGTTTGAGTACAACTTGCGCCGACCAGACACGGTTACCCGCTTGTTGAACTACAACAGAGTTAGGTGAGTCCAACACAGCGTCTTCAACTACCACGTTGCGACGAACCGGCAAGCAGTGCATAAATTTGGCATTGTTGGTCAAGTTCATTTTGTCCATAGTTACCATCCATGATGGGTCTTGGTTCAGAATTTGACCATATTGAGAATAAGATGACCAGTTTTTAGCATAAATAAAATCTGCATCTTTAAAAGCTTCTTCCTGATTGTAAGTGACTTTGGCATTACCCACAAATTCAGGAGCTAGCTCGTATCCTTCAGGGTGCGTAATCACAAAATCTACATCAGCGGCGTTCATCCATTCAGCAAACGAGTTGGGTACTGCTTGAGGAAGCGCCTTGACGTGTGGAGCCCAAGTCAAAACTACTTTTGGACGAGGCTTTGTCTTTAGTTCTTCAATAGTAATTAAGTCAGCTAAAGATTGTAATGGGTGACGAGTAGCAGACTCTAAACTCAAAATCGGACGACCAGTATATTTTACAAACTGATTCATCACGTTTTCGGAATAGTCTTCATCACGATCTACCAAGCCCGGGAAACTACGAATCCCAACAATATCACAATATTGCCCTACAACAGGCGCTGCTTCTTTGATGTGCTCGGCCTTGTTGCCATTCATGATGGCACCATCTTCAAACTCCAATCCCCAGCTATCTTGTCCGACGTTCATGACGATGAGTTCTAAACCCAAATTTTGTGCAGCACGCTGAGTACTCAGGCGTGTTCGTAAACTAGAGTTAAAAAACAAAAGACCCATGGTCCTATTTTTTCCAATATGCTTATCAGCATAAGGGGTTTTTTTATATAAAAGGGCTTCTTTTACTAGAGCCTGAACATCAACAGCATCTTTAACTGAAAGGAAGTTTCTCATTTTTTAAATATCCGATAGCAGTTCGTTGCAAGTTTTAAAATGGAACAATTGATTGATAGATAATTTTTCGACATTGCGTTTGCCTAGAAATTAAGCTACAAAGTTATTCCTAAATATGAGAATCGCGTTAGGTTTTTTGTAAAACTCCTCGATTTTAGTAGCTTATTGTTATTTTTTGGGGAATTTTTTGCAGAAATACGAAAATGAGCATAGACTAAAGGCAAAAAATTTGGCGAACCCTACTAGAGTTCGCCAAGATTGTATCACTAACACACCAAAATATAGTTTTGCTTATTAGATTTTTGGAAAACTATTTCACAAAACCTATTTCTACTATGAAAACTACTCATTTAACGTATCGAATTGAGAGAAGTCACAGTAAATCTGAAAATTTTTTGCTTTTTTTTTATAAAAAGAATGAAAACTCAATTTTTAAGGTTCGTATCGATACTTTTATGTACTAATACCTTACTAGTTAATGGAATATTTATTACTATAAGGTGTTCATAATCAAAAGATTACATTCGGATTGTGCCTCGGTAATACTACTCGTGTAATATTTTCTTTGATTACTTGAAAAAATTGAATTTACCAGTTCAAGACTTAGCCTTGGACTCATTTTTTTTTACAGTTCAAAACTGTTTTTAAAAAATTCAGTGAAAAAGTCGCTACACTCGAATCACACTTTCTCTTTTGGCCAATAATCAGGCTTTTTCTGTTACCTATTTACGTAAATGACTTACTTTAAGATTTATGGTCTAAAAATTTTCTTAAAAAATAAAATAATAAATCATGGCTTAGTAGGTAAGAGGGCAGAATTTAGATGTAGGTGTTATGTTTTAGGCATAAGGCAAAGAGTGTTAAATTGTTTTTTTAGTAACAGTAAAATATGTTTTACCGAATGCCGACGGCTTACAGCTTGGAGCTTAAAGTGGGTAAAATTAGATTTAAGTTGCGTGTTTTAGACAAGTACAACATGTTTTTAAAAACTAAAAACATGTTTTTGTTCAATGCTCTACTAGTTCAAGACTTAGTCTTGGACTCATTTTTTTAACAGTTTAAAACTATTTTTTAAAATTTCAGAAAAAATGATAAATTTTTGAATATCAATTGATTATTTTTTTAGCAATCAGTTTGCTCGCTTACGAACCTCCTAAGTTACAAGCTCAATATCCAATGCTTCACTCGGATTTTTTCGATATGTTCTACTTCTTCTATCTCACCAAAAGTTTGAAAACCATTTTTTAATAATACTTTTTCAGAAGTGATATTATTTAGTGGAGTATCGGCCAAAATTTGATGTAGTCCTTGGTCTTGCTTAGCCCATGAAATTAGGGCACTCAATGCTTCGGAGGCAAAACCTTGGTTTCGGTAAGGAGTATCTATGAAATACCCTACCATGGTAGCACCATTGTCGTCGGGTAAACCCGATAATCCAATACCACCAATCGAGCGGTTTTCTTCTACAAGGATAATTTCCCAATTAGAGTACCACATAAAATCCCAAGGAAATATTTGAACCATCGGAATCCAGAAGTGTTGGAGGGCTTCGAGGGTTTCGGCCTCAAAAAAAGGTTCTATTTGCCACGATGAAGCGATAAGACCAAGGTGTTTTTCGAGAGCTGCGCGCCCCTGTCGATGCCAAATTAACAAATCATCGTATTTTAAGGCCTGTAGTCGAAGTCTGGAGGTATGAATAATAGCCATGGAGTTGTATGCAAAAGTTGAAATACAAATGTAGCTAATATCCCCATAAGAGTTAGTACCCATCATTTTGAATGTGTTTTTGGGGCTACCACTCATACCCCTATAATGAGGGACAAAAATTGGAAAAAGGTTGATTAGATTTGAAGTTTCAAAGCTAATATAGCCTGAAAATAAACACCTTGCAAAAGCAAAATAACAAGTCCTTTGATTAATGTTATTCACCGACGAATTATTTTGTTTGGTCGAAAAGTGGCCTTGTTTCCCATCTTTCAGTGCAACTTTTGTGTTGTAAATCTATCATTAGTTAACATTTGGGCAGTAGTCCATTTATCTTTATTACGAACCACTGATACTTTTTGTGTTTATAAAAGAATAACTTATCAACAACTTTGTCATCTATTTGAACATAAGGTTCAGGGCTTTCTAAAACATCATCATGAAAAAAGTTTTATTGTTTTCAGTATTAAGTTTTATCGGGTTTAATACTATGGCGCAGTTCCCTGGCGCAGGCATGGGAATGGGAGGAGGACAGCGTCAGCAGCCCCAACAGCAGGCTATACCAGGAACAGCGCAAGCTGCCCCAAAAGGTTCTGCCAAGATTGTGGGTTTTGTGATTGACTCTGCCGCTACCAAAGCAGTTGAGTTTGCCAGTATCGCTTTAATAAATAAGGCTACGAATAAACCTGTTGATGGTACCGTTGCAGATGAAAAAGGTAAATTTACCCTTAATAAAATAGCAACAGGCGATTATGTGATTTCTGTATCTTTTTTGGGTTATGTATCTAAAAGAATTCCAGTTAAAATTCAAAACAAAAATGATGAAATTGACTTGGGTGTAATTCGCTTGAGTCAGTCAAATCAAGTTTTGCAAGAAGTTACGGTTGAAGGACAAAAAGCCGTAATTGAAGACAAGGTAGACCGCTTGGTGTATAATGCAGAGCGTGACGCTACATCAAGGGGTGGTGACGCCTCAGATGTATTGCGTAAAGTACCAATGCTGTCGGTTGACTTGGATGGTAATGTTTCGTTGCGTGGTAGTTCAAACGTTCGGGTGTTAATCAACAACAAGCCTTCTACGATTGTAGCTACTAGTATTGCGGATGCGCTAAAGCAAATTCCTGCTGATATGATTAAATCCGTAGAGGTAATTACGTCTCCATCGGCCAAATATGACGCAGAGGGGTCATCTGGTATTATTAACATTATCACCAAGAAAAACAATCTACAAGGTTTGACTCTCAACCTAGATTCGAGTGTGGGTATTCGTGGAGCAAACTTATCATTGAATGGGAACTACCGCAAAGGTAACATGGGCTTTTCGCTAGGAGGTTTTGGCCGTTCTAACTACAACGTGAATGGTACTTTTGAAAATAGCCAGCTCACCACAAACAACGGAAGACAAACCCTAAATACACAAAGTGCAGATACTCGCAGTAATGGTATCTTTGGTAGTTATCAATTAGGTTGGGATTGGGATATCAACAAATACAATACAATTACAGCTTCGGTACGCTATGGTGTTCGTAATCAAAATAGTTACCAAGATGGCTTATTGAGCCAAAGTTTTTCTGGGGCTAATTTGCTTAGCAAAACTTTACGCTATGTAAATACCAAAGACCTTTCGGGTACAGTTGATGCCAATATCGATTATACGCATACGTTCAAAAAACCTCAACAAGAATTTAGCTTGTTGACACAGTTTAGCCGTAATAACCGTACCAACGATTTTGTAAATAATTTGTTGAACTTGACTGATAATAATAGCATCACAAGCCGTTTGAAAAACAACAATGATAGCTACAACCAAGAAATCACAATTCAAGCTGATTATCAAACGCCAATCACAAAAAATCAGTTGGTTGAGGTAGGAGCAAAGGGGATTTTCAGAACTGTAAACTCTGACTATCAATTTTTTACAGCTCAGGGTGCAACGGGCGCGTATGTTCCAACGACAAGTTCGTCGGCAGCATCAAACGTGTTTAACTATACCCAAAACATAGCCGCGGCATATTTGTCTTACACTGCTACCTTATCAAAGTTGTATACGCTTAAGGTGGGCGGTCGTTATGAGCACACTGATATTTCGGCTAACTTCAAAAGTGGAGATCAAACCCTATCAATTCCTTCTTATGGAGTTTTGGTACCAAGTGTAAATATCTCTCGTAAGCTAGGCTCAAGTACGCTAAAGTTGGCTTATAACCGTCGTATTCAACGTCCTTCTATTCAGTTCTTGAACCCAAATATCAATGCTTCGAACCCATTGAATATTTCGTATGGTAACCCAAATTTGAGTCCTGAATATACCAATAACTACGAGTTGACCTTGAACACTTCTATCAAGAGTACGTTCTTAACAGTGGCAACTTTTGTTCGTAACACTACTGGTAGTATCGAAAGCGTTCGTGATGTAATAGGAGATACTATTCGTACTACTTACCAAAATATTGGAAACCAAGATGCATACGGGATGAACGCCTTTGCAAATGTCAATCTTTCAAACAAATTAACCGTTGGTTTGGGTGGTGATGTATATTATGCCAAGTTGTCAAACAATGTTCCGAATCCATTATACAATGCTTCTAACTCGGGGTGGGTAGCCAATTACCGTATCTTTGGTAGCTATAACTTGGGTAACAATTGGGGCTTGCAAGCATTCGGTTTTTATCGCTCTACTCAGGTACAATTACAAGGTTTCCAAGGAGGATTTGGTATCTATAGTTTAAGTGTGAAAAAAGACTTTAAAGATAAAAAAGGAAGTATTGGATTTGGTGCTGAAAACTTCTTCACTCCAAGTGGATTTAAAATCAAAAATGAAATTAACTCACCAATCATTTCTCAAAACAGTACGAATGTTTTACGAAACATGAACTTTAAAGTTAACTTTAGTTATCGTATTGGTAAAATGTCGTTTGATGCACCAAAACGTAAGAAGTCTGTTAGTAACGATGACTTGAAAAACGATGGTGGCGATAATAATGGTGGAGCTCAGCCTCAAGGTGGTGGCGGTATGTCGTCTGGCGGAGGCGGTGGTCGTCCAAGATAGTACTGTGATTATTGAGTCCTTTGATTCTACATAACTAATACTCGTTTGAGTACTCAATTATTACAGCAAATTGATGTTAGTAATGACTAAAATTCCCCAGTTGTTCGACTGGGGAATTTTTTTTGGCCTATATGTTGAATGATACCAAAATTGGATTGAAGTGCTCGGCTTTCGGCCGTGAGCTTTCGACAAAAGCCTGTGTAATTAATAACCTTTCAAAACTATTTGCCTAAGCCTACTGCCTTCTGTACCTTATCCTATTTAGGTAAAAATCAATTTAAGACAAGCAATTACTAAACCAAGTGCCAAAAGATACCGTAAGGTCGGAATGTTAAATCTATAACTGCCATAATAAGCCCCAATCATTCCTCCAACAATCGTTGCCAAAACGGCATATACCAAATCAGGCTGTACAATGAGTGTTCCTTTGGAAATAGCCCCAACTAGTCCTGAAACCGAGTTGACAAAAATAAAAAGTGCCGATACCGCAGCCGTTTGCTTGAGAGTGGCCCATCCCATGATGAGCATCACTGGACTGAGAATTATTCCACCTCCAATACCAATCATTCCTGATAATAGCCCAATCATTGCCCCAGTAAATAAGGCACCTAGTAAGGGGATTTCTTTCACTCCAGCTTCATTTTTTTCAAATTTTATCAACATTCTTATAATTGAAATAAGGATACAGACCGCCAATATTTTTTTATAAATACTATCGGGTAAGGTATAGGTTGCACCCAGAAACGACATAGGAATACTGGCGATGGCAAAAGGCCAAAAAAGCTTTAATTTGAAATGTCCAGCTCGGTAAAATCCAATAAAAGAGAATAGTGATACGGCTAAGTTCATTACCAATGCCGAAGATTTCATTAAGGCTGGAGCAAAACCCAATAGTGCCATTACTGCAAGGTATCCACTTGCTCCGCCATGGCCTACTGAAGCATAAAGAAAGGCAACCGTAGCCAACAAGCCTAGCATTAAAATCATTTGAGAAATATCCATGAATATCAGGTAAGTTAGTGCGCAAAATTAGATTGAAGTTATGTGTTTTAGGGAACAGGCAACAGGCACAAGGCAAAGAGTGTTAAAATGTTTTTATTAACCACGGTCATGCTTTTTTACAAAACCCACCGCCGAAAGCTGATACCTGAATGCTCAAGGGTTTCAGCTTTCGGCATTCGGCAAAACAGTTCTATCGTTACTAAAAGACAATTTAATACTCTTTGCCTAGTGCCTGTTGCCTTGTGCCTAAACTCAAAAGTTAAATCTAATTCGGCATGATTACTTAAGTTATTACGCAAAATAAAATTTAAGTGTTGTGCTTTCAGCCCAGAGCCGAAAGCTCCTACTTAGAGGCCGCATTATCCCAAAATTTGCTATTCAATTTCGTTATTTTTTCAAAAATATAGCGTTTTTTTCGAAAAGACAATACTCCACCGAGTATAAATTAAATGATTCCTAAAGATTGCGTTTTTTGATTGAAGGCTTCGGTTTCTTGTGCCAAAAAATCCTTAAACCTCTGCTGTAAGGCTTTGTATTCAGAAATGGCTTTGATGCCCTCCTCAGTTACTACAGCTCCTCCACCTCTTTTTCCTCCTACTTGCGTGATGACAAAAGGCTTTACCGATTGGGTATTCATGGAGTTAATCAGTTCCCAGGCGCGTTTGTAAGACATATTCATAGCTTTAGCTGCTTGAGAAATGGAACCATGCTCAATAATTAATTCCATCAGCTGGATTCTGCCTTTCCCCAAAAATCTGTCGGTGCCATCTGCTTTTTCTATCCAAACAGCCCCCACAACCTGATAAGGTTTCTTTTCGTGACTCATATATTGAGATTAATAAAAACTTCGTGCAAAGGTACAAAACACAAACGTTCGGGGTACACTTTATATTCAGGGTGATTCAGTTAAATTTAATTTTGAGATTTCAGCTATGGGCATTCGGCAAAAAAACTATCTATCGTTACTAAAAGACATTTAACACTCTTTGCCTTGTGCCTGTTGCCTGTTGCCTCCAATACAAAACTTAAATCTAATTTTTCAACTTTCAGTCATGGGCATTCGGCAAAAACCCTATCTATCGTTACTAAAAGACATTTAACACTCTTTGCCTTGTGCCTGTTGCCTGTTGCCTCCAATACAAAACTTAAATCTAATTTTTCAACTTTCAGTCATGGGCATTCGGCAAAAACCCTATCTATCGTTACTAAAAGACATTTAACACTCTTTGCCTTGTGCCTGTTGCCTGTTGCCTCCAATACAAAACTTAAATCTAATTTTGCCCACTTATTTACTATTTCATAAAAGTATAGGTATTTTTTTGTAAAAATATCTTTTAAAATCACCAATTTATCTTTACAAACTATTATAAACATGAAAAAAACTACCAGCTTTTTACTTTGTTGCCTTTGGGCGACTACCTCTCTGTTTGCCCAGAAGTACGTGCCAACTCCCGAAAACCTCAAAGCTCGAAAAGAATTTGAGGAAGCCCGTTTTGGAATGTTCATACATTGGGGCGCCTCTAGTGTCCTAGGCGATGGTGAATGGGTGATGAATAACAAAAATATTAAGGTTAAAGACTATCAGCGACTACAACGAGCATTTAATCCTGTAGATTTTGATGCTAAAGCATGGGTAAGTATTGCCAAAAATGCTGGTATGAAATATATTACACTCATCACGAGGCATCATGATGGTTTTAGTAATTTTCACACGCAATATTCGGATTGGGGAATAGCCAATACGCCCTTTAAAAGAGATATCGTAAAAGAGCTTGCAGACGAATGCCATAAACAGGGTATCAAAATATGTTTTTATTACTCACTACTGGACTGGTATCGCAACGATTATCCCTACGAAACGGGCAAAACTGGTAAAGGAACTGGTCGCACAGAAAAGAGTAACTATGCGAGCTATTTACAGTTTATGAAAAATCAGCTTACAGAATTACTGACCAAATATGGAGAAGTATCTACAATTTGGTTTGATGGACATTGGGATCAGTTGGATAACGACCATGATAAAACTCTTCAGTCAAAAATCGATTGGAAATATGACGAAATATATTCTTTAATCCACAAACTTCAACCTCAGTGTTTGATTGGAAATAATCACCATTTATTACCTATCGACGGAGAAGATTTTCAGATGTTTGAGCGTGATCTTCCTGGAGAAAATAAATCGGGATTGTCGGGGCAAGAAATTGGAAAACTACCCCTAGAAACCTGCGAAACACTTAATGGCTCATGGGGGTACAATATCAAAGATAATAGTTACAAAACCCCAAAAGAATTGGTCGATTATTTGGTTAGAGCAGCAGGATATGGCGCTAACTTTTTGTTGAATGTTGGGCCAATGCCAAATGGAGAAATTCAACCAGAATTTGTAGAAAGATTGGCCAAAGTAGGAGATTTTATGAAAGTTTATGGTACTACGATTTATGGTACACAAGGAGGCTTTGTACGCCCACAAGAATGGGGGGCAGTAACCGAAAAAGGGAATAAAATTTATCTTCATTTATTAAAACAAAAAGAAGATAAATGGATGTTGAAAATACCTGTGGCTTTCAAAACAGCTAAGTATTTTAAATCAGGTGCGGTAGTAAAATTTCAAAAGCTTGACAACAACTATGTGGTATTTGATATCAATCCTGCACAAAGAGATGAGCTAGATACGGTTATTGAGCTAGAAAAATAAATAAATCGCAAAATCAATTTTATCTGCAATTGGCTTATTGAAGCAAGCAAAAAAGTTTAAAATACTTGGTAGTCAGAATTTTTACCAATGCTCCCATAACCACCGAAGGCCTAATTATGGGTAAAATGGTATTTGTGTAGGGAATGTTTATCAAAAACATTCCCTATTTTTTTGATAAAAGTTGAGAAAGTATTTCTAAAAAATAGAGGTATTTGATAGATTTTTTTATTTTTACTACAAACTTTTAGTTCTTAATCTATCAAACACTACATCGTTATGCAAGAAGCTTTTTTACATCATGTTTGGCAGTTTCAAAAATTCAATAGCCTTTTATTATTTACTACTCAACAAGAGCCTATTCAGGTTTTAAGAATAGGATATTATAATACTCATGCTGGTGCTGATTTTTTAGAAGCTCATATTCTGATTGGCCAAGTAGAATGGATTGGGAGTGTAGAAATCCACATAAACTCTTCTGATTGGGAACAGCATACACATCAGCACGATGAATCTTATGGCAATGTCATTTTACATGTAGTTTGGGAGCATGATAAAGATGTTTTTAGACATGATGGTACTACGATGCCCACTTTGGTGGTAAAAGGGATAGTTGACGAAAGTTTGCTTCGTACCTTTAATGAATTTATGAACCGCTCCTCAACAATTCTTTGTCAAGAGCAATTTAGGGAAGTTCCATCCATCCGTAAAATAGCAATGTTAGATAAAGCTCTGCTTTTAAGACTAGAAAACAAAGCCAATTATATCATGGATTTTTTGATGAAATGTAATCAAGATTGGGAGGATGTTGCCTACCGAATTTTGGCAAAAAACTTTGGTTTTGTAGTCAATAGTGAACCTTTTTTACGATTAGCCGAAAACTTACCACTGAAGTGTATTCACAAGCACAGAGATAGTTTATTCCAGATAGAAGCCATGGTTTTTGGTGTGGCGGGTATGCTCGAAGATATAGAAGACGATGAATACCACAAAAGCTTGAAACAAGAATTCAAATTTTTATCGGCCAAATACCAGCTTAAATCTGCTATATCCAAGCATGAATGGAAGTTTTTGAGGATGCGCCCTGCCAATTTTCCTACTATCAGACTGGCACAATGGTCGGCACTGATTGGAAGAAATACCAATCTTTTTTCATTGATGATTTATTTTAAAGATATTCAAACAATAGAATCGCTTTTTAGAATAAATACCTCTGAATATTGGGAAAATCATTATGTTTTTGGAAAAAAATCTGAAACAAAAGTGAAGGGATTTGGGAAGAGTTCTTTTGATAACATTCTGATTAATACTGTAATACCATTAATGGCAGGATATGGTAGATACAAAAATGAACAAGCTCTTTTGGAAAGAGCCATAGACCTATTAGAACATTTACACCCTGAAAAAAATCATATTTTAGCTACTTGGCATGAGGTAGATCTTGCAATCAAGAATGCCGCAGATTCTCAGGGTGCTTTGGAATGGGTAAAAAGCTTTTGCCAATCTAAGCGCTGTCTTTCTTGTGAAGTGGGGATGTTTCTTCTTCGATAGTCTCGAGTGCGCGCGATTTCAGCACTGTATCACGAATGATATCATCTAGTTGCTTTGCACTTATTTTGAGCATTTCTACCAATAATTGGATATTAGAAGGTATTTCCTCATTTTCGAGCAAATCTACAGCACCTAAAATATTGGATACTGGATGTCGGATAACATGTGATTGCGTGTAAGCAATTTCTTTAAGTTTTGAGTTTTGTTCTATAATAATTTGCTCACGTTCCTTTACTTTACTAATATCCTGAATAATTGACCATATTCGAGCTTTGCCAGATTTGTCTATCACCAGTCGACCATGCAATAAGATTGGAATAGGCTGCCCTTTTTTATGAATATAAACCTTTTCGTAAGGCCCATAACTTCCTGTATCATACAAACTTCGGATTTGCTCTTGTTCTTGTTCTTCATAGCTAGAGGGGGTCAAGTCCCAATAGCTCAAAGAAAGAAGTTCCTCTTTGGTATATCCAGTCATTTGAAGAAGAGCCGTATTTACTTCTAAATAAGTACCATCCATAGAATTAACGGCAATTCCTACAGGAGATAGTTCGAACAAATTACTATATTTTGTTTGATTCTCGAGTAGAAGAGCATTCATGCTAATGGTTTGTTCATTGAGTTCTTCTACGTGAGTAATATCATGACCAATACAGAGAATCTCTTGGGGTTCGTTGTTGTCATTAAGTTGTAGAGAAAACTCCCACTGAGTCCACAAAAAACTATTAGAAGAATAGGGTTTTCTAAGAACAACAGGAAAAGGCTTTTCGGGTTGTGAAAAGCAGAGTTGTATCACATCAGTACATTTTTGATGGTCTTCTACATAAACCGTATCGAGGCTAAACATCCCAACTAAGTTATTACTGAGATATTCAAACTTTTTTTGAAAATGAGGAGACACGTATGTAATAAAACCTTCTAAATTGGTTTTTACAACATATATATAATTAGAGTTATAGATAGCATCAACAACTTTGGACATAATTGCTCGTGTGTTAGTTTAATACTTCTACTCTTGGAGAAGTACAAGGCAATAGTTTTCATCAAAAAATTAGTAGTTTATAAAAGCAGCCTTTGAAGTGGTATGAAATATAAAAATAAACTTTTTTCATAAAATCCGTTATTAAAAAGCTTGCTTTCAAACGAAATATACTAATTAATCCAATTTCTTAGGCAATTTTAGCTCCTTCGCATAGTAAGCGGTAGCATATTGATGGTTGTAGTGTAAAAGCAAATTAATATTTTCCAGAAAATCGAACTGTTCGTCGGGATGTAACTTTTGAACTTTATTAACGATAGCCTCGGTTCTTTTGACTAAATATTGTAATAACGCATCGGCATAATAACTGTATTTTTCAACAATGTAAGTATTGTGTTCGAAGCAACCCTTGATGAGTGCAATCGTAAGCTCTACTTCACCGTATTTATCTTTGGTGATTTTTAAGTGTCGTGTGATAGCACTACTCATTTTTCGAATTTCATATAACAATGCTTTAGGAGATGTTATGTACGAATGATACATCATTTCGAATGCTTCATGTAACTCTGCCCTGCGTTCTTGCAAGGTTTCTCCTGCTTCTAGTAGTTCAAACTCGAATTTTTCAATCAGTAACTTATCTTTTCCAATCAAGCGAATCAAAAGTTTATCTTTTTCCTTTTGAGGTAAATCGAGAATAGCTTGTTGGAGATTTTTTTCAATTTTAGCCATGAAAATACAATTAACTTTACATTTGTTGTTTGTAACAAAGTTATGGTGTTCCTTGTTTTAGCAATATGAACTCACTCAAAAATTATAAAGGTTTATACTATGCCGCCCTGATTTTACTCTTGTGGAGTACAAATCTCTGGTATTTTCTGCATTATCCTGTTCGTTTCGATGACCCTTTGATTTATTTGGGGTTATTGATACAAACTCACCTCTATACGGGGGTCTTTATTACTGCACATGATGCCATTCACGGTGTAGTGATGCCACATCGCCCCAAGGTAAATTATATAATTGGCTGGCTTTGTGCAACTTTGTTTGCCTTCAATAATTACAACAAATTGAGCTCGAAGCATCACTTGCATCACAAGCATGCGGCAAGCGAGCATGACCCTGATTATTACGCAGGTAATTTTTTTAGATGGTATCTCAAGTTTGCCTTAGAATATGTAACAATATGGCAAATTGTTCTGATGGCGGTTACCTATAATTTACTCAAATTAGTGTTCCCGATGTGGAATCTTATTCTCTTTTGGGAAATCCCCGCTATTTTGAGCACTTTGCAGTTATTTTATTTTGGTACATATCTACCACATAGAGGCGAACACGACCCAAGCGATAAACACAGAGCTAGAAGTCAAGGATTAAATCATTGGATAGCCTTTTTTTCTTGCTATTTTTTTGGATACCATCACGAGCATCATGCCTATCCGTATTTGCCATGGTGGAAATTGGCAGAAGCCAAAGAAAAGACTGAATCCAAGTAGCTGATTTATCCTTGATTGAGTGATTATTATTGACAGATAATCAAACATGAGTCATCTCAAACTTTGGGACTAGAATTATTCTCCTTGTTTTTATCAAAAAAGCGGTCGGAAAATATTTTCCGACCGCTTTTTTGATAAATCGTGCTAGATATGATTCGGCTTCAGACGCAATCATTACGTATCTACCAATAAAATTTATATAAAAAATAATTACTGATTCACTTAATGAATTCTTGCCTATTTAGCTCTTTCTATTGTAAACTGAACTAAGCCTGCCAAGGAGGTACGATAGATAGATTCTGGGAACGAATCTAATATAGCTAGTGCTTCGCGAACAATATTTTGCATTACTTCGGTAGCATATTGCAAGCCACCAGATTTTTTTACAAAATCAATTACCTCCGCTACCTTTTTAGGGTTTTCCGAATCATTTTTTATGGTATTGATAACATGACGCTTGGTGCTCCAATCTGCTTGATTAAGGGCATATATCAGTGGCAAAGTCATTTTCTTTTCTTTTATATCAATGCCTAATGGTTTGCCTATTTCGGCATCGCCATAGTCAAAAAGGTCATCCTTGATTTGAAAAGCAATACCAACTTTTTCACCAAAAAGACGAGCTTTTTCAATGGTTTCTGTATCTGCTCCTACCGAACTTGCTCCAGTTGCACAACAAGCAGCAATCAAAGTGGCTGTTTTTTGACGAATAATTTCAAAATAAATTTCTTCGGTAATATCCAACTTACGAGCCTTCTCAATTTGTAAAAGTTCACCTTCTGAAATCTCACGAACGGCTGTTGAAACGATTTTCAACATCTCAAAATCTCCGTTATCGATAGACAGTAGTAAACCTTTTGCAAGGAGATAATCGCCTACTAAAACCGCAATTTTATTTTTCCAAAGCGCATTTACAGAGAAAAAACCACGGCGATAGTTCGAATCATCCACTACGTCGTCGTGTACAAGCGTAGCAGTATGAAGAAGCTCGATAAGCGCTGCACCACGATAGGTTTCTTCAGTGATTTTGCCAAACACTCCCGCCGACAAGAATACAAACATAGGTCGGAGTTGTTTCCCTTTGCGTTGGACGATGTAATTCATGATTGTGTCCAACAGCATCACTTTCGTTTTCATAAACTGGCGAAATTTGCCTTCAAAGGCATCCATTTCGGCAGCGATGGGAGCTTGTATTTCCTTGATTGATAAAGACATTTGTTCAATTGCTGGGTACCTAGTTTGGGTATAATTTGTGACAAAGACAGGTACCGTTCTTAATTCCGACGCAAATTAGTCGATTTAGATAAAAAACAGGTAATTTAACCTGACTTTATAACATAAAAACTGTATTTTAGTTTGTTGGAAGTATCTGTTTTTTTCCATCAAAAATTATTTTACTATGGTGTTTTTCTTGAAAAAAAACATCAGTGACGATCATATTATTTCAAAAAATTAGGAAGTATCTTGTTGATTATTAGTAAGTTTAGTTATCGTTGCTAGTCAAAGAGAATGAGGCTTTCTCAGTCAAAAACAATAATATATCTCTCTGTCCGAAGTTAGCTATTTATTTAACTATGAACCAAACTTATTGAAACACCACTATGAGTAAAATATTAGTATTGGCAGGCGGTTCTGTCAAAGGGGCTTATCAAACAGGGGTTGTTCGTGCGGTATTTGAATCTGGTTTTTTTCCAGATGCGATTTATGGGGTTTCGGCTGGAAGTATGAATGCTTCCTATTTGGTCAATGCTATGGGTAGACAAATACTTGAAAATGGCGTAATTGACTATACCGAAGCTGCCTTAGATTTATGCCAATTTTGGTCAAATAACATTGTTACGCCAGATTCTTTAGCCTTACGTCGGGGTACTTACGAATTGGGCTTGAGCGCTATTCGTAGAAACTTTGAAGGATTATTAGATACAACGCCCCTCAAGGAAATTCTTCATAACAACATCCATCTTCGCAATCTCAATGCAAGTCCTGTACTCTTAAAAGTTGGGGCGGTAGATATTATCAATGGCAACATGGTTTATGCCGACCCAAGCTATGAACATTTCCTAGACTATGTGATGGCGTCATCAGCTATTCCAATCTTGATGCCAGTTGTTAATATTGGCGATCATAAAAAAATGGCATTTTTGGATGGGGGTATGCGCGATGTGGCACCCGTAAAAAAGGCTATTGATGATGGCGGAGACGAAATTGTTTGTATTGCCTGTCATACGCGAAAACTTGATGGCGGGTATTTTCCTTATGGGAACTTGTTGGCGCTAGTAGATAGGGTGATGGACATTGCTGTAAACGAGTGCCTCAATGCCGATTTGGATTGGGCTGAGTTTAGAAATGAATGTTTACCCGAAGATGGGAGTTGTGCCACTTCTGGCATTTTGAAAGGACAAAAAAGAATCAAACTCAAAATCATTCGCCCACAACAAGCCCTGAATATTGATATTCAGTCATTTGATAAAGACGATATAGAAAGACTCATTTTGTTGGGCTATCAACAGGGCAGAGATGAAATGAAGAATTATTGAGAAGAAGTTATTTGTTAGCTGTTATTTAAGGGAACGTAAATAGCTTTGAATCACGCCCTATTGAGTGATTGTTTTAAGAAGAAATCCACCAGTAGAGACGCAATGCTTTGCGTCTTAAAAGTGTCATTTTGTATTGTGGTATCAATATGAGTCATACAGAATGTCAAACTTAACATTTCATCAAAAAAGGTGGTCGAAAAGCAATTTTCGACCACCTTTTTTGATATAACAAACCCTTAGACGCAATCATTGCGTCTCTACTTTGAGAATCTAAATTTAAACATAATGAATCATGTTTAAACAATAGCTTGTCTCACACGTACTAATTTTTCTAATAAAGCTTCCAACTTGTCTAATGGCAACATATTAGCTCCATCAGATTTGGCAACAGCTGGATTTGGGTGTGTTTCGATAAACAAACCATCTGCTCCTACGGCAATTGCTGCTTTGGCGATAGTTTCAATCAATTGAGGCTTACCACCTGTTACACCTGTGCCTTGGTTGGGTTGTTGTAACGAGTGCGTACAATCCATCACCACAGGAACGCCATGAGCTTGCATTTCAGGAATATTGCGGTAGTCAACCACCAAGTCACCATAGCCAAAAGAGTTACCACGATCTGTCAAAAACACTTGAGCGTTTGGATTTTCGTGTAATACTTTTTCTACGGCAAAACCCATAGATGGCCCCGACATAAATTGTCCTTTTTTGATATTAACCGCTTTGCCTGTCTTGGCAGCAGCAGCCAGTAGGTCTGTCTGACGGCACAAAAATGCTGGAATTTGTAGGACATCCACATACGGAGCTGCCATAGCCGCTTCGTCAGACTCGTGGATATCAGTTACAGTTGGAAGGTCATAAAAATCGCCCACTTCTTTCAAGATTTCCAAAGCAGCGATATCACCAATTCCTGTAAAAGAGTTTAGTTTAGTGCGGTTTGCTTTACGATATGAACCTTTAAAGATATATGGAATCCCAAATTGGTCAGTAATACCTTTTATTTTTTCGGCGATTTCAAAAGCCAAATCACGATTTTCGATGGCACAACTTCCTGCCATTAAGAAGAAATTATTTTTATCTAAGTTTTTTAATTTGGGAATATTCATTTTGGATATTTGTTTTTGGGAGAAAAGCTTTACTTGAGTTCTACAATTAAGTATTTATTCAACACTTGTGTAAATGCGCAAAATAAAATTATAGATTGTGCTTTAGGCTTTCAGCGGTGGCTTTGGAAAAAACATGGCTTTGGTTATTAAAAAACATTTTAACACTCTTTGCCTGTTGCCTAGTGCCTAAACACATAACTCCAATCTTATTTTGCCTACTAACTTAATGCTATATAAAATTCACCTCTGGATGCAAAGAGATACCAAATTTTTCGTTGACCGAATCCTGAATTTTATAGGCTAATTCTTTAATCGCATTGCCATTGCCTCCACCATAATTGACTAATACGAGAGCTTGTTTTGCATGTACTCCAATTTGCCCATCCCTGAATCCTTTCCAACCAGCCTGCTCAATAAGCCAGCCTGCGGGTACTTTAATTAGCGCTGGATTTACACTTGGAAACGAAACAATATTTGGAAATTTTTCTTTCAATGTATCAAACTGTGCTTTGGGTATTTCTGGATTTTTGAAAAAACTGCCCGAATTACCTATTTCAGCTGGATTAGGCAATTTGCTCTGACGGATATGAATCACCGCATCGCTAATGGCCTTGATGCTAAGTTGCTCGATACCCATTTCTTTCAAGGTATCCTTTATAGCGCCATATTCGATATGAAATTTGGGTGTTTTACTAAGTTTAAACGTTACATTAAGAATAACATATTGGTTTTTGTGAGAGTTCTTGAAAATACTTTCTCTATAACCAAAATGGCATTGTTCTAGGGTAAAAGTCTCTATTTCAAGCGTTTTCAAATTGAGTGCTTCGAGTTTTTCGAAAACATCTTTAATTTCAATTCCATACGCACCGATATTTTGCATTGGTGCAGCGCCTACCGTGCCAGGAATCAACGAAAGGTTTTCGACGCCCGCCCAGTCATGGGCGATACAATGTAATACAAACTCGTGCCAAACTACTCCCGCACCCGCTTGCAAATACATATAATTATCATTTTCATCGACCTTCGTAATGCCTTGGATATCAATTTTAATCACCAAGCCCTCAAAATCTTTTGTCAATAAAATATTACTCCCGCCACCCAAAAATAATTTTGGGGTATCTTTGAAAGTTTCGAGCGATAAAACCTCTACCAATGCTTCAACTGTTTTGACTTCAGTAAAGTATCGAGCCGTAGCATCAAGCCCGAAAGTATTGTAGGCTTTTAAAGAAATATTTTCTTGAATATTCATTAGGTTGTTGTTGGAACGATGAAAAATTAAAATAAATGCACAGCAAAGTTACAATGACTGATGCGCTTTTCAATTATTTTAATAAAATTGTATCTTTGACAAGACTTACAGTTGAGTTGTCTTTTGCTAGTCAGACTCTTTATTTCAATCTTGGTCGATATCGATAACTTCTCGAAAAAATTAAGTCATTATAATCCTGAACAAGTTATATGAAAAAACACATCGGAATAATAGGTTTTTATGGAATAATGTTGTTGACTTCGGCTTGTGCCTCGCAAAGCCCAAGCTCCTCTGCTCAGATGATTACAGCCAGTAGTAAAACAAAAACTGGCGAGTCTGGTCGTGCAGAACATCACGTTTTCCAACAAGATTTGTCAAGTTTCCGTCCCAAATTCAAAGATCAAGATGAGTCAAATCAGTTAGTAAATGCTGCCAAAGCCTCTAAGATTGTTTTTGATAATCGGGATGTCCCGATGTATATCAACAAACGTCTTGATCCAATTTTGGATACTATTGCCTCACAAAATAAGAATATTAAGTTTGCCAATGGCTTTCGTATTCAGATATATGTTGGAAATGACCGTAAGTCGGCCGACGATGCCAAGGTTTATACTTATCAGACCTATCCTGAAATTTTTCCTTATTTAACATTTCAACAACCTGTTTATAAGGTAAAAGTTGGGGACTTTTTGAATAGAATGGATGCCGAGAGATACTTTGCTTCTATCAAGGAAACCTACCCGAGCGCCCTAATATTGCCGGATAAAGTAGAAATTAAAAAGGGAATGTTTGTGAAATAAGGTTTTAAATATTAATGCAAAGCAAAGTTGCATTAATATGCTCTAGGCTCTAAAGCTTAGGCATTAGGCAAAAATTAAAATATGTTAAGCTAGTACGCAAAATAAACTTAAATTTTTGAGCATAGGGCTTTCAGCTATCAGCTTTCGGCGGTGAGCTTTGGAAAAAATCATGTCTGTGCTTATTAAAAACATTTTCACACTCTTTGCCTAGTGCCTGTTGCCTAGTGCCTAAAC
>NZ_JBMLSD010000225.1:0-1289 GCF_049240685.1 Flectobacillus sp. | reverse complement strand
TTATTAAAAACATTTTCACACTCTTTGCCTAGTGCCTGTTGCCTAGTGCCTAAACTCATAATCGAAATCTAATTTTGCAAAAAAACAGCAACTTCACTTCTTAGAAAAGTACTACAGAGACAGTGACAAACATCTTTTAACTACGTATAAATTTTAACCATCTACTAACCAGTAAGTAAAAACTTTGAGATTGGTAGATGGATTTATTATTTTTGCAAAATGCCTAAACGGCAATTGGCAAAATCGAAATAACGTATTCTAATTTTATAAATGAAAAAAGCCCTAATTACAGGTATTACAGGACAAGACGGAGCCTATTTGGCAGAGTTGCTCCTCTCGAAAGGTTACGAAGTTCATGGTATCAAACGTCGTAGTTCGTTGATAAATACGCAGAGAATCGACCATTTATATGAAGATTTACACAAAGGTGATGTAAAATTTATTTTACATTATGGCGATTTGAGTGATTCTACCAATATCATTCGTATTATTCAAGAAGTTCAGCCCGACGAGATTTATAACCTAGGGGCCATGTCGCACGTAAAAGTTTCGTTCGACGAGCCAGAATACACAGCTCAAGTTGATGGTATTGGTACCTTACGTATTTTAGAGGCTGTGCGTTTATTGGGCTTGACCAAGAAAACTAAAATTTATCAAGCATCTACTTCTGAACTTTACGGCTTGGTACAGGAAGTACCACAATCAGAAAATACACCATTCTATCCTCGTTCGCCTTATGCTGTTGCCAAATTATATGGTTATTGGATTACGGTAAACTATCGTGAAGCCTACGATATGTTTGCAGTGAATGGTATTTTGTTTAACCACGAGTCTCCTTTACGTGGTGAAACTTTTGTAACTCGTAAAATCACTCGTGCTGTAGCTCAAATTGCTCTTGGTCAACAAGATAAATTATATCTTGGAAACTTGGACGCTCAACGCGACTGGGGACATGCCAAAGATTACGTAGAAGCTATGTGGTTGATTCTTCAGCAAGATACACCAGAAGATTACGTTATTGCGACAGGTATCACCACACGTGTACGTGAGTTTGTACGCATGGCATTTGCTTATGTTGGTATCGAAGTAGAATTTACAGGCGAAGGCGTTGATGAAAAAGGTATCGTTAAATCTTGTTCAAACCCTGCTTACCAAGTAGCAGTTGGAACCGAAGTTGTAGCTGTAGACCCTCGTTATTTCCGTCCAACAGAAGTAGAATTGTTGATTGGTGACCCAACCAAAGCTCAAACAAAATTGAACTGGAAACCAAAATTTGATTTGAATGCTCT